>NZ_VMQS01000077.1 GCF_007625055.1 Halomonas sp. | reverse complement strand
ATTATGACCCGCACCACAGCATCAATGCGTTTCAAACTCGCCGGCACCGCCGCCGCGGTCATCATGGCGACGGGCACAATGGCAACCGCAGCCAACGCGCAGGAAAGTGTTCGCTGGCAGGTTCCCATTGCGTTTCCCTCCAACCTCGTTGGCTTGAGCACGCCGGTTGTGCATCTTTCTGAAAGCCTTGAGGCTGCTTCTGGCGGCAATATCAACCTGCGTTACTATGAGCCAGGTGAATTGATTCCTCCGTTTGAGATTCTTGATGCTGTGTCAGAAGGCCAGTACCCCGCCGGTTTTACCTGGGTGGGCTATGATCAGGGCAGCATTCCATCACTGCCGCTGTATGCGGGCGCACCCTTCGGTATGGAGCCTTCCTCTTACCTGGCTTGGTACTATCACGGTGATGGTCACACGCTCCTCGAAGAAATCTACGAGCCTTATAACGTTCAACCAATGCTTTGTAGCATGATTGGACCAGAAGCCGCTGGCTGGTTTGCTGATTCCGTTGAATCATTGGATCAGATGGATGGTTTGCGTATTCGCTTTGCGGGCATCGGTGGCCGCGTCATGGAGCGCCTGGGTGCGTCCGTTACCATGCTGCCGGGTGGCGAGCTTTACCAGGCCATGGAACGTGGCACCATCGACGCTACCGAGTTCTCGGCGCCTGCGGTTGACCGCATTCTGGGCATGCAGGAAATCGTCAATAACTATTTAATGCCGGGTTGGCACCAGACGTTTACAACCGCTCACTTGCTGGTTAACAAAGACGCTTGGGCATCGCTGGAAGATGCTACACGCGCCCAGATCGAGATGGGCTGCCGCTCGGCTACCCTGTTCGGCCTGTCTGAAAGCGAGTGGGAAAACCCGCTGGCATTGCAGGGCTTCGTAGAAGAAGGGGTTAACGCTCAGGTTCTGCCGGAAGAAGTCCTCCAGGAACTGCGCTCTATCACTTATGAAGTCCAGCAGGAGATCGCAGAAGAAGACGAAATGTTCCGTCGCGTCCTCGATAGCCAGCAGGACTGGATGCGTATCCACGGCGAGTGGCGCACCAAAGGCTATCTGCCGAAAGAATATTACCTGCCCGAGAACATCCAGCAGCTGGACTAACCATCTGTGACACCAATGGCCGGGGCATCATCACGATGCTCCGGCTTTGTGCATGCTTAGACACATGGGACTGATACTATGTCGACGCCATCCCAGGATACGTCAAAGACGTTTCCCACCAATGCATTAAGTTTCCGGCTGGATTCGATGATTGCCTTTACCGGCAAGCTGCTTTCCTGGCTGTGGGTTGTCACCATCGTGGTCGTCCTGACCAACGTGTTCAGCCGTTTTATACTCGGGCGCGGCTCCATCGCGCTTGAAGAGCTTTCCTGGCATTTTTTTGGTGCCACCATGATCATGACCCTTTCCTACGCCATTGTGACCGATGATCACGTCCGTGTGGATGTTCTGCGAGAACGCTTTTCGCTGCGTCTGATGGCGTGGGTGGAATTGCTGGGTATCACGCTTTTGATGTTGCCACTGATGTATTTCATTACCGAACAGTTGATTGAATACGCTTATCGCTCCTTTGAACAGGGCGAAGCCTCCCAGTCACCCAGTGGCTTGCCTTACCGCTTCATCCTTAAAAGCACCCTGCCCATCGGCATGATACTGATTAGCGTTGCTTTGGTGTCGCGCCTTCTGCGCTGTACCACCTATCTGTTCAAGTTTCCTCGGGAAATGCGGCCAACGCACCCGACCGACTTCCGCTAACGCCTGATACCGGGGATTAATATGGGTATTGAAGAACTTCTCGTTCTTGGCATGTTTGCCAGTTTCATGGGGCTATTGCTACTGGGTTTTCCGGTTGCCTGGTCGCTTGCCGGTATCGGCTTTCTGTTCGCTGTCATCGGCCACGTCATGGTCGAGTATTTCGACGCCAACCTGTGGTTTACCTGGGGGGGCACCATTGGCGTTCTGAGCCAGCGCTTTTACGGGGTCGTGGCCAATGAGCTGATGGTGGCACTGCCGCTGTTCATTTTCATGGGCATCATGCTGGACCGCTCCGGCATTGCCGAACGCCTCATGGATTCGCTGGTGCGCGTCATGGGCGGCCTGCGCGGTGGCTATGCCGTTACCGTGGTGATTGTGGGTATTCTGCTGGCGGCTTCAACCGGTATCGTCGGCGCCTCGGTCGTCCTGCTGGGGATGCTCTCCATCGGCCCGATGCTCAAGGCCAACTATAATAAATCGCTGGCGGTCGGCACAGCCTGTTCGGTCGGCACCCTGGGGATACTTGTACCGCCCAGCATCATGCTGGTGCTGATGGCGGATCGTCTGGGCACCTCAGAAGCCTCTGTCGGGCGTTTGTTCATGGGCGCACTGATTCCTGGGGTAATGCTTGGCGTCATGTATATCGCCTTTATCCTGATTGCCGCTTATCTCAAGAAGGATCTCGCCCCTGCCCCCAAGGATCGTGAGCCCCTCAATGGGCGCGCGCTGCTGGAGGTGTTGATTGCCGTGCTGCCTCCCATGGCACTGATCGTGGCAGTACTCGGGTCGATTTTTACCGGCTTTGCTACCACGACGGAAGCGTCAGCTGTCGGAGCACTGGGGGCCACCTTGCTGGCGCTTAGTAGCCGCCGCCTCAACTTCAACGTCATGTCCAGTGCGCTTTATCAGACGACCCGCACCACAGCATTCATTTTCGGTATTTTCATTGGTGCGACCGTTTTTGCTGCCGTGCTGCGTGGCCTGGGTGGCGATGATGTGATCCGCGATGCTGTCACCGGTTTGCCGTTCGGCACCGCTGGCATCGTGCTGACCATCCTGTTCGTCGTCTTCTTGCTGGGCTTCTTCCTTGACTGGGTGGAGATCACCCTGATCATTCTGCCGCTGGTCGCCCCTGTGGTATTCAGCCTGGGCGTTGAACCGGTATGGTTTGCGATTCTGTTCGCCATTTGCCTTCAGACCTCGTTTATCACCCCACCGGTTGGGTTTGCGCTCTTTTATATCAAGGGCGTCTGTCCGCCCTCAATTCAGACCATGGACATTTATAAAGGCGTCGCTCCTTACGTATTGTTGCAGCTTCTCGGCCTGATGCTGGTGTTCTTCTTTGAGCCGCTGGCCACCTGGTTACCCAACCTGGTTTACAGCAGATAAGAAACTGCTATCGTCTGCACTTAGCCCCTTGCCCAGCAAGGGGCTTTTTACTTTCCGGAATAGATCAATGGTCGGCTGTAAAATGCTTGGTGGCGGCATGTCGCATGGATTTCACATCGTTAAGTCAGGTGCTAGATGGTATGATTAGCATTTGATACTGGTTCGCATCGCCATTGCGGGTGCCCGCAGAATCTCTTACTGCCATCAATCGCCAGGGACTTTTTTGACGCCCACCAGAATCCACGTCTAGCGTCATTGTGTCCGCTCAGTCCGCGATATTGACAGGCAAATGCCGACCCGTTTCACATCTTTATACCTTTAAGGAGATAACAGTTGTCTCAGACTGCCGATCGTGGATTCGACTCGCTACTCAAACGTCTGGTTAGCCGGCTGAATGTCTGGTCATTGATTCTGTTTGGCATTGCTCTGGTGGTGGCGCTACCCGTTATCATCATTTTTGCGCATATTTTCATGCCAACCGACGGGATATGGCAGCACCTGGCCAGCACCGTTCTGCCCCGCTATCTGACCAATAGCTTCTGGCTGGTGCTGTTTGTGGGCACCGGTACCCTGCTGATCGGGACTGGTACCGCCTGGTTGGTGGTCATGTGCCGCTTTCCGGGTAAACGTATTTTCGAGTGGGCGCTGCTACTGCCATTGGCCGTGCCCACCTACGTGATTGCCTATGCCTATACCGATTTTCTGCAGTTTGCCGGCCCATTACAGAGTCTGCTGCGCGAAACGTTTGGCTGGGAGTACGGTGACTATTACTTCCCCAATATACGTTCACTGGGCGGTGCGGCCACCCTGATCACGCTGGTGCTATATCCTTACGTCTACCTGCTGGCGAGGGCGTCGTTCCTTGAACAGTCAGTGTGTGTGCTGGACGTAGGCAGAACACTGGGACGCGGCCCCTGGCACCTGTTTACCAGTGTGGCAGTGCCGCTTTCGCGCCCCGCTCTGGTCGGGGGTGTTTCCCTGGTGCTGATGGAAACCCTTAACGAGTTTGGTGCCGTGCAGTTCTTTGGCGTGGATACCTTTACCACCGGTATTTACCGCACCTGGTTTGGCATGGGAGAACCCACTGCGGCGGCCCAGTTGGCAGCCTGCCTGCTGGCCTTTGTCATAACGCTGGTGCTGCTTGAGCGCTGGTCCCGCGGCAAGCGGCGCTATTTCCATACCACCAACCGCTACCAGCAACTGCCTGAATATGTGTTGCACGGCTGGCGAGCGGCCGCGGCAGTGTTATTTTGTTTTGTGCCCGTATTGATTGGCTTTTTGCTGCCGAGCGGCATACTGCTCGAAATGGCCATTACGGACGGCGACAGCCTGCTGGGCACGCGCTTTTTAGAGTTTGCCTTCAATAGCCTGATACTGGCCTCACTGGCGGCTGTCCTGGCCGTAGGTCTGGCCATGCTAATCAGCTACGGCGTGCGCATTCACAACACGCCGTTTGCCCGTTTCAGCTCTCGCATAGCGGCCATGGGTTATGCCATTCCTGGCTCGGTGGTGGCCGTGGGTATTCTGATTCCCTTTGCCTGGCTGGATAACACCATCAACCTGTGGACCCGGGATACGTACGGCGTGATTATCGGGCTGATTTTCAGCGGGTCAGCTTTCATCCTGATCTACGCCTATGTGGTGCGCTTTCTGGCGGTGTCTTTCAATGCTGTGGAAGCCAGCCTGGGGAAGGTCACGCCCAGCATGGATGCCGCCTCCCGCACGCTTGGCCAGACAGCCGGCGGTACCCTGCGACACATACATACCCCACTGATGCGCAGCAGCCTGCTGGCGGCGGGTATTCTGGTGTTTGTGGATGTCATGAAAGAGTTGCCGGCCACTATCATATTGCGCCCGTTCAACTTCGACACCCTGGCGGTACGAGCACACAACCTGGCCGCCGATGAACGCCTGGCAGAAGCCTCCACGTCCTCATTGGCCATTGTTGTCGTCGGGATTATTCCGGTGATTCTGCTCAGTATGGCCATGCGCCGTGCCCGCCCCGGAAGCGGGCACTGAGCCGCGCAAAGCACGATTCACGATTCACGATTCACCACTCAACAAGCATCGTTACTGAGGGAAAACAAACACCTGAGAGAGGTCGAGGTGAATATCCACCGGCTGACCTTCGCCGGGCAGGAAAAGCCCGGAGACCCGCGCATGCAGGTGCGCTTCATCGCCGATGTTATTGTGCGCACACAGGTGTATCAGGCTGGTGCGTCCCAGCAGCTTGGCCATGATAACGTGGCTGTGATCATGCGGCTCTGCCGGCAGGTCGCGCTCAACAATGCGAAGCGCCTCCGGGCGGATCATCACCTTGGCGGGGCTCCCTTCAGGAACCCCCCCCGCTTCAACCTCACCAACCGGTGTTTGCACCTTGCCATCCTTGACCACCCCATCGAGCTCGTTGACCTCACCAAAAAAGGTCACCACAAAGGGGTCATTGGGTGAACAGTAAAGCTCCCTGGGCGTTCCGGTCTGAATGATCTGACCGTCACGCATCAGGGCAATACGGTCGGCCATGAACATGGCTTCTTCCGGATCATGGGTCACCAAAAGGGTTGCCGCCCCCACTTTCTTCAGCACGTGCAGGGTATCATCGCGGATCTGATCGCGCAGGCGCGCATCCAGGCTGGAAAACGGCTCATCCAGGAGCATCAGCTGCGGGCCGGGCGCCATGGCACGTGCCAGCGCCACACGCTGCTGCTGACCGCCGGATAGCATGTGCGGGTAGGTGTCGATGTAGTCCGCCATGCCCAGCTGCTCTAGCAGTTCAATCGCCCTGGGGCGGCGTTTTGCTGCAGGCAGCTGCTTCAGGCCAAAGGTGACGTTTTCCACCACACTCAGGTGTGGAAACAGCGCTGAATCCTGAAAGGCCAGCCCGACGCTGCGTTTTTCTGGCGGCAGGTGACGCATACCCGGCCGGGCAATGACCTGGCCGTTAAGCTCAACGCTGCCTTCCTGAAGGGCTTCCAACCCCGCCGCGATGCGCAGCAAGGTCGTCTTGCCGCAGCCCGAGGGCCCCAGCAGGCAAACCACCTCTCCAGGCTCAACTTCAAGTTCCACGCCTTTGACAACCTGGTTGCCATCAAAGGAATGACGCACATCATGCAGCGCCAGGGCATTTGTCGGCGCGGCGATTTCTGCTGCTTTCACTGTTGCCGTCATGACTCTCCGCCATCGTGTTGAATGTAACGCCTGCAAAATGCAAAGGCGTATTAAAACTGAAAGTTATTCTCATTCTATTTTCTATCTGAACATAATGCACCTGCCAGATGCGCATATACAGCGGTTTATCTCCTAAAGCATAAGCCAGTCTATCCCTGTTGGCGGCAACAATCGTCAAACGACAAAAACGGATGATTTTCTTTCTCATTTACTTGACGTCGCCACCCAGGACGCTTACATTGACGAAACTGGTAATGCAACTTATTATCATTCAATAGTTATTAGGCATTGAATACGACCAATCGTTCCTTGCCCCGTTCACTGACAATCTGTTCACTGATAAGAGGAAGCTGATAGATGAAAACTGCTGGCGTAAAAACTGTTCGCGCTGTTGCCCCCCTGGCTGCCGTCATCGCAGGCAGTGCCTTCGCAAGCCAGGCACTGGCTGATGAAGTGAATATTTACTCTGCCCGCCACTATGATTCTGATGAAGCGCTCTATCAAGCCTTCACCGACGAAACCGGCATTGAGGTCAATGTGATCGAGGGCGGCTCCAGCCAACTGATTGAGCGTATCAAGAGTGAAGGCGTCGCCAGCCCGGCTGATGTGATGCTTACTGTTGACGCCGGTAACCTGTGGCGCGCGGAACAGGAAGGTATTTTCCAGAGCGTCGACTCTGACGTGCTCAATGATCGCCTGCCGGACAACATGCGTCATCCGGATGGCATGTGGTTCGGCTTCAGTGAGCGTGCCCGCGTTATCTACTACAGCCGCGACAACTTCGACCCCAGCCAGATCAGCACCTACGAAGAACTGGCAGACCCGCAGTTCGAAGGTCAGGTATGCATTCGCTCTTCCAACAACATCTACAACCAGTCGCTGATGGCTTCACTGATCGAGCATCACGGTGAGGACGGCGCCCAGGAATGGGCAGAGGGCGTCGTGAACAATATGGCACGTGACCCGGAAGGTGGCGACACCGACCAGATTCGTGGTGTTGCCAGCGGCGAGTGTGACCTGGCCGTGGGTAACCACTACTATTATGTTCGCCTGCTGCACTCTGATGATGAAGCTGATCGGGAAGTCGCGCGCAGTGTCGGTCTTATCTTCCCGAACCAGGACGGCCGTGGTACCCACGTCAACATTGGCGGTGCCGGTGTCGCTGAAAATGCGCCTAACCGCGAAAATGCGGTTCGTCTGCTTGAGTTCCTGAGTTCTGACATGGCACAGGAAGCCTTTGCAGAAGGCAACCACGAATTCCCGGTGGTTGAGGGCGTCAAGAAAAACCCGGTGCTCGATTCCTGGGGCGATTTCAATACAGATGATCTGAACGTCAACGTGCTGGGTGAAAACAACCCGGAAGCGATCCGCATCTTTGA
>NZ_VMQS01000149.1 GCF_007625055.1 Halomonas sp. | reverse complement strand
AAAAGAGGCAATGTTCGGAGGGGCAGCGGGGGGCGACCCGCGCGTCAAGCAAGGCCGCGCTCCAGATGGCCAATGCATGGTCGTGTGAGCAAGAGGTGGTGTTAGGACAGGAAGCGGTGCCTGCGACCACCAACGAAACCAAGACGCTTCCGCCGCTGCTCCACCTGCTGGAACTGGAAGGAGCGATCGTGACGATGGATGCAGCGGGATGTTATGCGGAGGTTGCTGAGGAGATTCTACGCGCAGGGGCCGACTACGTGATCACGCTGAAGGCCAACCAGAAGCATCTATATCAGGAGGCAAAGGCCCTTTTTGACCAGTTAGAGGCCATTGGGCGTCTTCCCGAGCCGCATAAGTCGGTTGACGGAGGACATGATCGCGTCGAAGTACGGCGCTACTGGGCCCTTGCTATCAATGATACAGATGACAATAATACGGAATTGAATAGAGAATCGAATACGGAAGGCTGGCCCGGACTGTCAACGATCTGCCGAATTCAGTCGGAGCGCCACCATCCTGATGGGGCCATTGAGAGAGAAGAACGGCTGTTTATCTCCAGCTTAGAGGCGGCCCCCGATCAACTGCTGAAAGCCGTACGCCACCATTGGCATGTGGAGAACAAGCTGCATTGGTCGTTGGATGTAGCGTTTGGGGAAGATCAGAGGCGAGTGCGAACCGGGCATGCAGCGCAGAACTTGGGCGTGGTCCGTCGGCTGGCGCTTAGCCTGTTGAAGCAAGAGACGAGCCGAAGCCAAGGAATCGCAATCAAGCGCAAAGAAGCCGCCTGGAATCCCGATTACTTATTGAAGGTCCTCACCGGTGGAAATTAAATGCGATTGCCCTGGGACTTACGCAGTTGCAACTCACGAATGTCATCTCGTCGCGAGGCTCTGTACGTGTTTAGCGACGTGTAGCCTGCGAACCTGTGCCGAGCGGTGTTTAGGCCAGGTTAGAGCGGGACAGAGGGGCCGTAGGTCATGCTGGTTGTGCCAGGCGACGAGGCGTGATCCTTCGT
>NZ_VMQS01000076.1 GCF_007625055.1 Halomonas sp. | reverse complement strand
AAAATTATACTGGAAAGCAGCAGGCTGACAATCAAAGTATAGAAATTTTTTTAACTTTTTCCTGACCTCTGTAACCTATTGATTTTTTATTTTACTGCGATACCCCAGGCGCGTTAGTCAGGTCGTGCCACGAACGCAAGCCATGGTCACATTATGACCGAGTGGTTAATCGCCTCTCCTTTGAAATCACTTAGCGATGCGTCAGACAGGTTCCCAGGCCCTAGCGCCCAATCAGCCCTTCGGTCAACCAGGGTTGCCAGGCAAGCAGTATCAGGGTGACCAGAGTGGCTAACAGAAACGGCAGCAGCGATCGAAAGATGCGCATGGGCGGGACGCCGGTCATCGAGGAGGCAACGTAAAGGCCTGCGCCCACCGGGGGTGTCAGAAGCCCCATCACCAGCGTCAGGCATACCACAACGCCAAACTGATAGGCGCTGATATCAAACTGGTTCTGGGCAATCGGCAGCAGGATAGGTACCACCAGGATCAGGGCCGCAATCCCATCGATGACCATCCCGACCAACAGCAGCACGCCTATCATCAGTAACAGAAATATAAAGGGGTCGGTGGTCAGGGCGGCGATCCAGCTGGCGGCCATCTGCGGCAACTGCTCATAGATCACGACCCAGCCGAAGACCCCGGCGGCGGCGATCAGCATGATCACCAGGCCGGCATTAATGGCCGTGCGTCGCAGCACCTCAGGCAGCAGTGTGAGTTTAAGATCGCGGTAAACGAAGCGGCCTATCAGCAGGGCGACCAGCGATGCCAGGGCCGCGGACTCGGTGGGGGTAGCAACCCCCCATAAAATGCCGCCGATGATGATCACCGGAATCAACAGCGCTGGCAGCCCCCATAAAAAATCATGCAGCGCCTGGCGCCGGCTTGGCCACTCGCCTTTCGGGTATTGCTGCACCAGCCCCACCACGGCAATCACGATAAAAAAGGTAAACCCCAGCACCAGCCCCGGCAGCACGCCGGCCAGAAACATCTCCGCAATTGGCACCTGGGCCATCACGCCAAACAGCACAAACAGCATCGAGGGCGGGATGATGGGTGACAGCAGCCCTCCGGCAGCGGTAATGGCGGCACTGTAGGGCCTGGGATAACCCTCCTGCTGCATGGCGGGCACCATGGCCCGGGACATGATGGCGATCTGCGACGCAGCAGAACCAATGATGGCGGCCATCATCATGTTGGCAACCAGATTGATATAGGCCAGCCCGCCGCGAAACCCGCCGACAAAAATCCGCGCCAGGGCAATCAGGCGGCGGGTCAAGCCGCCTTCATTCATCAGTTCGCCGGCCAGCATGAACAGCGGAATCGCCAGCAGGCCATAGCTTTCAATCGCACTGAACAGCTGCTGGGGGTAAGACGCGAACAGCACGGTGTTGCCTGAGGCCTGGATATACCACATGGCAGTCAGGGCCAGCACCAGTGCAATCGGTACGGCGGTAAACAGCAGCAGGAAGAACACCACAACGGTCATGACAACGTCTCCGTAGCCCTGCGCTTTGCCGGGTCGCGCCAGTGGGTCAAGGTGTCGATCAGGTTGGTTACCCCGTGCAGGCTGAGCGAGACGGCAAACCAGGGCAGAATCAGCCAGAACCAGACCTTTTTCACGCCCAAGGTGGAGGTGTTTTCGGCATAGATGAAGTTGAAGGTCTCGCCTTGAAAGGCGCCCACATCAAATCCCGCCTGCCAAAGCGCCAGCGGCTGAAACCACTGCCAGCACAGCCACACCATGGCCAGGCCGAAAAACGCCACGCTCAGGTCAACCCAAAGGCCTATGATGCGCCGCCCGGACAGTGGCAGAAGATCGCTTAACAGGGTAACCGCTACCCCCTGGCGGCGCTTGAGGATAGCGCTGGCAATCAGCAGGGTCATCCAGATCATGGCGTAGATTGCCAACTCGCTGACAAAGTACAGCGGGCTGCCCAGGGCGCGCATGGCCACGTTCGCCAGGATCAGACAGGTCACCGCCGCGGCAAGCAGCGCGGCGATAATCTCTTCAGCGTGGGCGATAGCAGCAGATAGGCGTTGCAGCATCAGTCCTCTCGCAGGCGGTCTGCTTCGGCACGCAGGGTTTCCAGCATCGGCGCCTTGGGTGCCCAGATGCTCTCCCACTCGGCAATGGCCTCGGAAAAGAATTCGGCGTCCGCTTCGACGATATTGATATCCAGCTCGCGGATGGTCTCTTCCTGCTCGGCATCCACGGCTTCAAAGCCCGCCAGCACGTTTTCAAGGTGCTCAGCCATGGTGGTGTCAATCAGCTCGCGGTCTTCTGCGGAAAGCTCGCGCCATACGCGGCCGGATACCACGCCCACCATGGGGAACATCATATGGTTGGAGATCAATAGGTTCTCGGCCTGCTCATAGAATTTCAGAATCAGGATGGAATCAAAGTCCATGTCGATGGCGTCCACCTGGCCGTTGGCCAGGGCATCGTAGACCTCCAGCAGCGGCATGGGCTCGGGAGCGGCGCCCGTGGCGGTATAGAAATCGCGGATGGGCTCAAAGGGGGTAATCCGCAGGCGCTGGCCATCCATGTCGTCCACCGAGGTGATCGGGTCCCGGCTGAGCACCTGGCGCATGCCTACCATGCCATAGCCAACACCCACCAGGCCCACCTGTTGCGGCATCAGATCGAGCAGTTCGGCAGCGGCATCGGAACGTAACAAATCCGCCGCATGGTTGACGTCATCCACCAGATACGGGGCGTACAGGGCGCCGAAATCCGGGATACGGTTGGAAATCTCTGCAATGGTCAGAAACGCCATATCCAGGGCACCGGTTTGCAGCTGCTGTACCATCTGGGCTTCATTACCCAGCTGCTGGGCAGGAAAAACGCTGACGCTGTGTTCACCGTCTGAGCGCTCGTTGAGGGTCTCGGCAAAGGCCACCGCTTCCGTTGACCACATGTGTTGCGCCGGTGTGATCAGGCCAAGCCGAAAATCCCGGGCGCTGGCCGTTACGGATGCTGTGGCCAGGGCCGTGGCGGTAACCGCGAGGGTGAGCGTTTTCAGTCGCATCTTGAGTATCCTTTGAAAAATCCGGCGGTGAGTCTGGTTGTCATGGCGCCAGTGGGGTTGTTGTCATGGAAACACCTTGCATAACAACAGAGAATACCCCAGCCAGACACGCAATGGCACCCATCAGGGCCAACCAGCAAGCTGGCGGACACGCTGTGAATATTGCACCTGACTGACCACTCGGCCTATGCTGACAACCTGACTGAGTAGAGGCCATCGCGCAGGAGTAGAGAGTCATGAGCAACCCTATTGCCGTCGTCATCGTGCCGGTTGACCGCTCGCCCGCCTCGCGCGCCGGTGTGGTACATGGCGCCTTGCTGGCACACCTGCTGGGTGCGCGGCTGGAACTGTTGCATGTACTGCCTCTGCATCCGGCAGAGCTCAGCGATCTGCCTGCCAACCGCAAACCGACTGGCGATCGCGCGCTGGAACAGTTTGACAGCAAGGCCGCAGCCGCTCTGGCAGATGCCCGCAGGATACTGGCTGAATTACCCTATACCAGCGAGCTCAGGGTTGACGATATTGTCCTGCATGAAGGCAGCTATGTTCCCCACCCGGATCGCGCGATCGTTGCCCATGCCCGGTCCCGCCCCGATGCCATGCTGGTAATGGGCGGCAGACGCCTGGGAGAACTGGGTAAACTGGTGCGCGCCAGCGTTACCAACGCGGTAGTGCATAGCACGCATAACCCGGTCACAGTACTGCATGAAAACAGCCAGGCGCTTGAGCGGATCGAGCGGATTCTGCTGCCCACCGATGGTTCTCGCCACAGCCTTAACGCGGCGCGTGTTGCCGGCCAGTTGGCCCGCAGTGCGGCGCTGGCCGTTGATGTGCTGTTTTGCCAGCCGGCTGGCAACCAGAAAACCCAGGCACTTGCCGATCAGGAGACCGAACGGGTCTTCGCGCTCACCCGTGAAGCCCTGGGTCATGTGCCCAGCGGCCTGGCTCAGCGGGCGCTCACCTCAAGCCAATACGCCCGGGCGATTGTCGAACAGGCCGAGGCATCCTCCGAGCCGCCGGTGATCATCATGGGCCGACGCGGCCTGGGGCCCTGGCAGGCGACCCTGATGGGCAGCATCAGCCAACAGGTCATGTCCCGGGCCTCCTGCCCGGTGACCCTGGTGGTCTAGGGCCTGTTGACAGACCCTAGACGTCAGCAACTTCTTCGTAGGCGGCCTTGAGGCGGTAGAACTCGGCGACGATAGCGTCCATCTGCGCGGAGTCGTAGTCGCACAGCCCGCTCACCACCAGCTTTTTGGAGCCCACCCCCACGGCTTGCCCGCCAGACTGGATCGAAAATTCCAGCCGGGCATCGGCACGCTTGCCGTGCACCGACAGCGATGAATCGGCCAGCTCAAGCCCGGGCGCCCGGGTATCCAGGCGTTCCAGCCTGAAGCCCATGCTGTCGTAGATCACCAGCGGGCGCTTGGGATTGAACATGACGCCCTGGGTTTCCATCAGCGGCTTCAGATAGTGCGGGAAGTTCTTGCCCGAAAACGCGACATAGCAACGCGTAAAGGCGTCTATGGCGGCCGCATCATGGGTGACCTCGCCACTGCGCGTGGCGGTCAGGTAACATTTACCCTGGTCATCGCACACCTGCACAACACCGTCATCCGTTTCATGAAAGCGCAACGGGGTATCCGCGCCCACCATGTTGGTGAAACGGAATTCCATCTGCTGCCAGAGGCCAAAGCGCTCAAGCACCAGAGCAAACAGCAGGTCGCCCGGCACGCAGAAGCGCCGCGCATCCGGGTTATGAATCGGGTTGTAGTCACCGGCAACGCCTTTGGCGAAGCGGCTGGCTTGTATCGCGGAGATCACCACCTGATCACCGTCCTGCGTGTAAAAATCCTCGAACATGGTGGTCGCTGCCTGCCTAGCGTTATCGTTAAATAGTGGAAGAAAATCATAACAGTCTGATTGCTGCCGCGCATCATGCCATAAAAGCGTGGCAAACTGGAGTCACTCACAGTGGCAAGGGTCATCATGAGGTTTACGTTTGACAACGGATACACCTGAAAACACGCCGACCACCTCCCCTGCGCCGGTCGCTGACAAGCCCGGGCGCCGCTGGCATCGCTGGCTGACCTTCACGGCGGCGGCCACCCTTGGCCTGGTGGCGCTGTGGCTGGCCGGCACCTACTGGCTGCTCAATAGCCAGTGGCTGCCAGAGCGGCTTTCTCGGCTGGAGGGCATTGAGATCCAATGGGAACAGGGCCACAGCCGCCACCCCGGCCGCTGGGAAGTGGAAGGGCTGGTCATCACTCGCACGGAAGAGGCATTGGACCTGCAGATCCAGGCGGAACGTGCCAGCCTCACCCTGTCGCTGACCGGCCTGCTGCGCGGTGAGCTGAAAGTTGTCGCATTGGACGCCGACGGCATCCGGCGCCTGAGCATCGGGGACCTGGCGATTCAGGGCGATGGCCGTTTCAGCCTGCGGGAGACGACCCTGAATGGTGACACCCTGGCCATCCCCCAGGCCCGCTTACAGCTTGAAAACGCAAAAATCATACGCCATCAGGACAGTGCCGTCATGGCCCGGGATATCGTGATTGACGCCAGCGCCCAACTGGCGGCCATCACCCTGACCACAGACCAGGGGGCACTCAACCCGGAGCTGGCCGCGGCGCTGTCCGCCACTGTTCAACTCGGCGCCCGCGCCGATGCCTGGGATGTCTTCATGCCCTACCTGGCACCACTGCCCTGGCTGACGGTAGATGGCCGCGGTGAGCTTGACGCGCGGTTGAACATTGTTAACGGCCTCTTGCAGGAAGACAGCCAGCTGACCCTTGCCGCGCCAGCCCTGGGCGTGCGTGTTGACGAGGCCGCCTTGCGTCAGGACGCTTCCCGCTGGATTGTCCCCAGCGCTCAGCCGCCCAGCCATCAGGCCCGTGGCGACGGCATCATTACCCTGACGGCAGCAGATAGCGATACGTTGACTCTCGAAGCCGCCCTTGAGGGCGTCAGCATCCATGAGCGACCCAAGGGTGAGCACTCGTCGGGTACTCCGCTTTCCAGTCCCTATGTGGACAGTGCCACATTGAGCTTTGCGACCACGGCGGATAACACCCGTATCGACCGGTTTGCTGTGCCTGAGCAGGCGCAGCTGTCCTTCAACGGGCAGGTCACCCGGCTGGACATGCTGGAACGGCCGATAAACGAAGCGCTTGAAACGCTGTTGGACGATGACGTCCTGACCCTGTCCGGCAATGGCCGGATCAGCGCCAGCGGGCAGTTTTCTGCGGATCGACTGCAATCAGCCCAGCTTGAGGTCACCGCCAATGCCCTGGAGGCGACCGCACTGGATGTCACCACCCGTGGCCGAGGGCGCCTGACCGCTCAACTGGGTGATGCCGAGACCTTGAACGCACGTTTGATGCTCAGTGACGCCGGTTTGACCCACCGGGGGCGCCCCCTGCTGCAAGGCGCTGAGCTAACGTTTGATCTTGATAGCCCCATCGACCCGGAACGCGCCCGCGAGGATGCCATCGCCAGATTAGGCTTTGCCGAGGCTCGCCTGCCGGATATTGCCGCCCTGCAAGCCTACCTCGCCCCCTATCTGCCCTCTCCTGCGCCCATTACCCTGATCAGCGGTGAGGCTTACAGCCAGGGCAACCTCACCCTGACGCCCCGGCGTCTGGAGGGTTCAGCCAGGCTCAGCGGTGCTGCCTGGGTGACGGACTGGCAAAGCGCCACCCGGACCCACCGCATGACCAGCCAGATGCAGCTGGATCTGGAGGTCAATGATGCCCAACTGGATGGCAGCCGCCTGGATATCGGCGGCACCCGCCTGGGTTGGCAGCTGGCCAGCGATGCCCGACAACCATCGCTGGAAAGCCAGCTGGTGCTGCGTGAAGGACGGTTCTACCAGACACAGGGGCCACCCAGCGGGCGCTTTGTGCTGGAGGGCAGCGTGCAGCAGCTAGGCTTTCTGAACACCTTTCTGCCCGACGCCCATGGGCTCTCGCTCAGCGGGGGTGGCCAACTGGTGGCGGAAGGCCAGTTTGCCGATGACCGCCTGACAGCACCCAGCCGCCTGCGCGTGGATGCCTCCCCGCTGGAAGTGCGCTTTCTGGACTACCAGGCCAACGGGCGGGGTGAGCTCACCGCCCAGCTTGCCGGCCCAGAAGAGGCCCAGCTGACCCTGGGCATTCCCCGCTTCAGGCTCAAGCGCCAGGACGATGCACGCGCCTACCTGGAGGGGCGCCACCTGGCCCTGACCACCACCACACAGGCGGTTTCCCGATTGGTGGACAGCCAGGACCCACGGCATGCCACGACGCGTATCAGCCTGCCGGTTGTCAGCGTGCCGGACCTGAGCCGCTACAACGGCTACCTGCCCGACGGCACCGGCATCGCCCTGCACGGCGGCGAAGCCAGCCTGAGCAGTGAGCTGGTGCTGAAAGGCCTGGAGGGCTCGGGTGCGGTGACCCTGCGCGCCTTTGGCGCTGAACTGACCCTGCTTGATCAGCGCCTGAAAGGCGATCTGGCCCTGGATTTCCAGCTGACCGAGGGCGAGCTTGAACAGATGCGCTTTAGCGCTGATAACTCCTCATTGCGCCTGGACAACGTTCGCCGTCTCAGCGGTGAAGGGCATCAGGATGCTGGCTGGTGGGCAGAGCTCGGCCTGGAGGACGCGACCCTGGTCTGGCAGACCCCGCTTACCCTTGAAGCGGATGTAAACCTGTCGCTGCGTGATAGTGGCCTGCTGGCACGCCTGTTTCTGGCCCGCGCCAGAGACAGCGACTGGCTGGGGCGGCTGCTTAGTGTGCGCGACATTCAAGGGCGCACGCATCTATCGCTGGCCAGGCAGCAGCTGGCCTTGAGCGGGCTGGCCCTGAGCGGTGGGCCGCTGACCCTGCTTGCCGAACTGACCCTGGCCGACCGTACGGCCAACGGCGCTCTCTATGCCCAGCTGGGCCAGCTGGGGTTGGGGATAGAACTGATCGACCGCGAGCCGACGCTCAAGGTGTTACAGCCGCGGCGCTGGTTTGAGCAGTGGCGTCAAACCCGCCAGGCCGCTCAGTCCCTGTCGCGCTGACGACGAATCATCCGCACTCGTTCCCGGGCTTTTTCAGGCGTGGTCAGGGGGGCATTGTCTGCCTTTTTGGG
>NZ_VMQS01000148.1 GCF_007625055.1 Halomonas sp. | reverse complement strand
GGGCTGGCCACCCCAGAGGACAGGATATATCAAAAAGTGATGAGTTTATGCACTTGTCTGCCTATATGCTGGTGACAGGGTGCTTTTACAAGGTGCCGATATGTTTATTGCTCCAGCCGGATCAATGTCGTCGGGTCAGGGCAAGTGATACACTTTGCCTTATTGGTTATAATCTTAGCATATTTTATTATATAAGCAAGTGTATCCAGATTATCAATAAGATAGGCGCAGATTATGTCGATCTTGAGGCCAAAAAAAGGCGCCACTTGGGGCGCCTGAAGTCCGGCCACCTGGCCAGAGGAGAAAAGGTCGATCAGCTATCAGTGGTAGCCTTCGCCCACCTTGACCTTGCCGCGGAAGACCCAGTACGACCAGGCGGTGTAAGCCAGCACAATGGGGATGACAAACAGCACGCCAATCAACAGGAACAGCTGTGATTCCGGCGCTGATGAAGCATCCCAGATGGTGTAGTCGGGCGGGACAATCACCGGCCACTTACTGGCAATCAGGCCCAGGTAAGTGAAGATGAACAGGCCCAGCGACATGACAAAGGGCAAGCCTTCGTCCTGACGCTTGACGGCCCTGAAAAGCATGCCCGCACAGAGCAAGGCAAGAATCGGGAAGACCCAGATCAGGTGTAGCTGGCTGAGCCAGCGCTCGCGCACATCAAGGCTGACCAGCGGCGTCCACAGGCTGACGATGGCAAACACGGCCAATACCGCGAGCAGCAGCTTGGGCGTGATGCGGTAAGCCCACTGCTGGACGTGCCCTTCCGACTTCAGGATCAGCCAGGTGGCACCCAGCAGCGCATAGCCTGCCATAAGGCCAAGCCCTGTCAGAACAGTAAAGGGCGTCAGCCAGTCCAGCGCGCCGCCGACGTAGACAAAGTCCTCGACCGCGAAGCCCTGGATATAGGCACCGACCACCGCCCCCTGGGCAAAGGTGGCAATGGCGGAGCCCCAGCAGAATGCGCGGTTCCACCAGTGGCGGTTTTTCTTTGACTTGAAGCGGAACTCAAAGGAAATGC
>NZ_VMQS01000147.1 GCF_007625055.1 Halomonas sp. | reverse complement strand
TCCATTCAGGATTGGTTGCCTGAGGATCACCTGGCCCGGTTTGTCGTTGAAGTGGTTGATCAACTCGATCTGTCTGAGCTCACCCGGCAATATACGGGGCGCGGTTCGCGGGCCCATCATCCTGCCGTATTGCTCAGCTTGTTGATTTATGGATACGCGACCGGCGTTTTCTCCAGCCGCAAGATTGAACGCGCCACCCACGACTCGATTGCGTTCCGTTATCTGGCGGCCAACACGCATCCGGATCATGACACGATTGCCACCTTCCGCCGTCGCTTCCTTCCTCAGGTTGAGGCTCTGTTTGTCCAGGTTCTGCTGCTGGCGCGGGAAATGAATCTGGTGAAGCTGGGCCGGATCGCTCTGGATGGCACCAAGGTGAAAGCGAACGCCAGTAAGCACAAAGCGTTGTCCTATGCACATGCAAAAAAGATCGAGGCGCAACTCAAGGCGGAAGTGAGCGCACTTGCCGCCCAAGCGGAGGCAGCAGATCAGGCGCCGGTGGTTGAGGGTATGGATATCCCCGCTGAGATCGCCCGGCGTGAAGCCCGGCTGGAAGCACTGGCTGAAGCGAAGCGGGCGATTGAGGCACGAGCGCAAGAGCGCTTCGAACAGGAACAGGCCGACTACCAGCAAAAACAGGCCAAACGGCAGGCCCAGAGGGACGCCGGAAAAAAGCCTCGGGGCCGGGCGCCTAAACCACCGCAGCCCGGCCCTCGGGATACCGATCAGGTGAATCTGACCGATGAAGAATCGCGCATCATGCCCGTCTCCGGCGGCGGCTTTGAGCAGTGTTACAACGCTCAGGCCGGGGTGGATACCGAGACGATGCTGGTGATCAGTACGCACATGACCCAGGCGACAAACGACAAACAACAGATCGCTCCAGCCATCACCCGGATAGGAGCGTTGCCGCAGGCCCTCGGCACCGTTACTGATCTGCTGGCCGATACAGGGTACTTCAGCAAAGCCAATGTCCAGGCGTGCAGGGAGAAGAACATCCAGCCGTCACTGGCGGTGGCGCGCGATCAACACCAC
>NZ_VMQS01000146.1 GCF_007625055.1 Halomonas sp. | reverse complement strand
CGCTATGTTGGCATTGACTGTTGGTTTGCACCTATCGCAATTCGCAGCCAAGCCTCTTCAGTAGGTTGAGCGCACTCAAATAGCCGCCGCCATGCCAGATAGCTCGGCAGATATGCCGTCCCAACCCCATTAAACCGGGCTATCCAGCCCTTCAATCGACTCATATAACTGTTGACGTTCTGTATGTGGTATTCCTTGCCGATTACTCGTTGATTATCGAGTGTGATCAGTCGGTGATGGGCAATACCCTGGCTCTTGGAGAAGGTTTTGTACCAGCTGTGGCCATCCGAACATAGAATCGAGTCACGATTGATAATCGGCGTCAGAAAAGCATGAACCGTCGTTTTATTTAATGCAGGATCCATCAGATCACTGATGTTACCGTTGCGATCCCGTGCAATAAGTACTGGGATTTTATCCCCTTTATGCTTCCTGTTACTTTGTCCGCCACGCTTCCTGGAGCGGCGATGCGTGATGTTGCGCTTGCCTTTGCAGGACTCGGCAAAGAAAGTTTCATCCACTTCGACAATGCCGGAAAGAGCATTTGCGTTGGCATTTGCACTGGCCATTAGAAAACGGTGACGCCACCGGAAAGCTGTCTTTAAATCAATACCTACTCGAAATGCTGATACCCGCAGAGTCAGGCTGTCTCGCATGCATCTCAGATAATCAAACCACTTGTTGCGATGGTGCAGCTTGGCCAGTGATGTTCCTGTAACAGCGTTAAAGGTCTTTTGACAGGTCAGACTCTGGCACCGATATCTCTGTAAACCACCAGAATGCCCCCACTTAACGACATGCTCATGGCCGCAATGAGGACATAGGTGGCGAGATTTTGCAGTTTCGAGCAAGGTTTGGGCCTGAGCATTGATTTGCCCGAGGAGCTGGTTGGCAAGGCGTTGTTTGAGATCAACCGGGAGGTGGGCCAGGGTCTTTTCGAGGGCATTCAAGTCAGCTTTTTTCATGTTGCGCTCCACCGGAGGACTGTTTATACAGTAGTATATACAGTATTATTGGAGCGTACCAACAGCATTAGCCAACATAGCG
>NZ_VMQS01000075.1 GCF_007625055.1 Halomonas sp. | reverse complement strand
GTATCAAACAGCTTTTCTGCATCAAGCTCGAACATCACCATGGCATAGGGGGCGCCGAATGCCTTGGCGCCTTCCAGTGCGGCTTGCTGCTGACCTTTATCATCCAACACATGCGAAGCGCCAAAGGGCAGAATATCCAGCGTGCGACCACCCGAATGCAGATCCAGCACCACATCACTCATGGGAACCAAGACGCGCGTAAAGTAATCGGCGATCTGCTCGGTGACGCCACCGTCAGGGTTGCCGGGGAAACTACGGTTGAGATTACCACCATCCAACCCTGAGGTGCGCTTGCCAGCCATTACCGCGGGTGTGTTCATACAGGGCACAATAATCACACGTCCGGCCACATCTTCCGGCTGCAGGGAAGACGACAGCTTCAGCAAAGAAGTGATGCCCTCATATTCATCACCGTGATTGCCCCCGGTTAACAGGGCCGTAGGACCGTCGCCATTCTTGACCACAGTGACCGGAATCATCACCGCGCCCCAGGCGGATTCATCAGTAGAAATCGGCAATTTAAGGAAACCGTGCTGAACGCCTTCGGCATCAAAATCCACGGTGGCAGAAATCGGGCTGGGCCGCATGCTCATGGTAGTTCCTTGTTCACTGATAGAAAGTTATTTAACGAACAACTGACGCGGAAAATCCGCCAGCGTTTCACAGCCATCCTCGGTAATCAGGATGCTTTCGGTAATTTCCAGCCCCCAATCATCCACCCAGAGTCCGGGCATGAAATGAAAGGTCATACCGGGGCGCAACTCGTTTTCATCTGAAGGGCGCAGGCTCATGGTACGCTCACCCCAGTCCGGCGGGTAGGAAATCCCGATCGGATAACCACAGCGGGCACCGCCACGGTCAAAGCCGTATTTATCCATGGCCGCGCCCAGCGCCATGGCGATATCCGCCGTGCGGTTGCCAGGTTTGGCCACGGCCAGACCGTTTTCAATGCCTTCCAGCAGCGCCGATTCAGCACGCAGGAAATCCTTGGGTGGCGTACCCAGATAAACGGTGCGCGACATGGGGGCATGATAACGCTTGTAGACACCGGCAATCTCGAAAAAGGTGCCCTCCCCTTCGCGAAACGGCGTATCGTCCCAGGTCAGGTGAGGTGCTGCGGCATCCTTACCGGTGGGCAGCATGGGCACAATCGCCGGATAATCGCCGCCAAACACCTTGCCGTGGGCATCAACATAGCCTTCGATCCCGACCCGGTAGATCTCGGAAACGAGCTTGCTTTTTGGCAAGCCCGGTTCGATCATTTCCAGGATGCGTGAATGCATACCTTCAACAATCTTGGCTGCACAGCGCATATAGGCAATCTCCTGAGGAGATTTGATCGCTCGGCACCAGTTGACCAGACTGTTAGCGTCCATAAAGCGCGCATGTGGCAATTCACGCAACAGGCTCAGATAGGCCTTGGCGGAGAAGTAATAGTTATCCATTTCCAACCCGACTACCCCATCATGCCAGCCACGGTCTGGCATGATGGATTGAGCCAGATATTCCATCGGATGCATGTCAGGATTCTGCACATAATGATCCGGATAGTAGGTTATATTGTCCGGATCAATCCAGCAGGTGCGCAGCGCGCCGTTTGCATCCATACGGCGGCCGTACCACACCGGCTCACCTTCAAGACCGACAAGCACGCACTGGTGCACATAAAAGGACCAGCCATCATAGCCGGTCAGCCAGGCCATATTGGAAGGGTCACTGACAATCAGCACGTCAATGCCGCGGCCCGCCATTTCAGCGCGGACCTTCCAGAGCCGATTAGCGTACTCTTCACGAGTGAAGGGCAGGGAAACCTGAGTCGTCATCGGGCAACTCGTTATCAAAGGGATCACCAAGAACCGAAAAAGCGACTCTCGTCGCTTTTTCGGACCACCGGATCGACCTGGCCACCCCCGCAGTAGGCCCGCCAATGTCGTCTTAAAGCGATACTAGCACCCTACCTTGGTTGCGGGTCAAAGCCTTTATGACAAAAAATACACCAACCCTGGAAACAGACATCATCGTTAACACAAAAACGGAGCCAGCATGAAAATAGTGGTGCATATTGAAGACGCTCAGCAGTGGCAAAACGCCCTTGCCCAGGCTTTTCCCGATGCTCAGATCACCACCAGTGATGCGCCGCCACCAGCCCGTGCCAACGCTGATTACCTGGCCGTATGGAAGCCTTCGGAATCCCTGTTGCGTGAGCAGACCCGGCTCAAGGCCATCATCAATCTGGGCGCCGGAGTCGACTATCTGCTTCAGACACCTGGCCTCCCCGATGATGTGCCTGTCGTCAAACTCCGCGATGCCGGCATGGGCGAGCTGATGGCTGACTATGTGCGCTATGGTGTACTGCATTTTCAGCGCAGCTTCGACCGCTACCTTGCCCAGCAGCCCAAGGCTCACTGGCTGACCCACGAAGTGCCTGACAAGGCTGACTGGCCAGTCGGTATTCTCGGCCTGGGCGCCATCGGCACGCATGTGGCGAAAGCGCTCAGTGGCGATGGTTTTCCCGTGCTCGGCTGGAGCCGCTCACCCAAGCAGATTGACGGTGTCAGCTGTTATCATGGTGAAGAAGGCCTGGCTGATGTATTGCGTCAGGCACAAACCCTGGTGACGCTGCTGCCGGATACCGCGGCCACCCGTGGCCTGATCAACGCCGAGCGCCTGGCGCTGCTGCCTGATGGCGCCAGCCTGATCAACCCGGGACGCGGCACCCTGCTTGACCATGACGCCCTGCTGAGTGCACTGGGTGACAGCGGCCATCTTCGCGGTGCACTGCTTGATGTGTTTGCGGAAGAGCCACTGCCAGAGTTCAGCCCGTTATGGCAGCACCCCAAGGTAATAGTGACCCCGCACATGTCAGCCCCTACCCCGCTGAATGAGGCCATCGATCAGGTGATCGACACCTTGCGCGCCTTTGAGGCAGGAGAGCCCGTCGCCACTGTCAATCGCCAGGCCGGTTACTGATGACGCATTTTTTAAATACCCGTTTTAAAAACGCTTTTTTATTAGCAGTTGATCAGGAACCGAATAGCGCCTGCCAGGTTCACAACAGGGTGTACGCTTCCTTCAGAGATATGCCGCCTCATGATAACCCTTGAAGACCCAACGTTATCGAAACCACCCTCTAGCGTGCCCTGGTGGAAAGCCATGGCAGTCAGTGCCGCGCTGCTGATGCTACCCGTGAATAGTTTTGGCATGGCTGACAACATGGCTAAAGATGATGACTTACAGCCCCTGGCCCCCTTTGAAGCCCAATATCGCCTCGAAGTGCGTGGCTGGCCAAGCGCTACCATTACCCATCAGCTGCGTGAGGAAAGCCAACACTGGCTCAGTGACATGCGCTTTTCCATCACCATTGCCCGCGGCCAGGAGCGCAGCCGATTCACAACCGATGACGCCAGCACACACGCCTTGATGTATGACAGCAGCTATTCGGTACTGGGTATCGGTGACAGTTACCAGCTCAGGGCAGACGATATTGCGTCCCTGGATCGCCAGACCGCGATCATCGACCTGGCCAGACGCGCAGACAACGCCAACTGCTCATTCGCGTCTCCTTGCGATATCCACTTCGCAGATCATCGCGGCCGTGAGGAGCACTTTCAGTATTATATGGCGGATATAGATCGCCTTAAGGTGCCTGCTGGCGAATTTGATACCCACTCTGTGATACTGTTCGACAGCGAAAAGCCCGATCGTGAACTGCGTATCAGTTTCCATGCCGATTTTCCAGGGCTGATCCTCGAGGCGCTCTACCAGAAAGACGGTAAACGCGATACCCATATCACCCTCACCCGAATGACCTCAATGGGTGATAGCAAAGACTGATTTATGCTCTCCGGACTCGTTATCGTTTTATTGCCGTTGCTGCTTGGTTACCTGATACCTGTGCGCCAATCCCACTGGCAGGCGGTTATCAACCACGCCGTCAACGGCTCTGTGTATGTCATCCTGCTGCTCATGGGCATCAGCCTTGCCGGGCTTGAAAACCTGGCCTCCCAGCTTTCCAATCTTGGCAGCAAAGCGCTCTTGCTGTTTACCCTGACCACGCTGTTCAACCTGGCGGCCTTGTGGTGGCTTTCTCGCCGCCTCACGCTCAAGGCAGGCACCTCGCCAGTGGTAAAAGGCGCTCCTACCAGCAAGCTGGCCGCCATGCAGGGTTCCCTGTTGCTTGTGGCGGTGGTGGTCGCTGGTGTCATTATCGGGCTGCTATTGGGGCCGGCCGTTGGCCAGGCACTGTTTGATACCGCCGACCGCCTGGCGGAGTGGGTGCTGTACGCCCTGTTGGCCCTGATTGGCTGCCAGCTGCGCAATTCCGGCATGCCGCTGCGCCAGATTCTGCTAAACCGCATGGGGCTGGCGATTGCGCTAACGCTGGGCGCCAGCTCACTGTTGGCAGGGCTAGTGGCGGCACCGCTGCTGAGTTTAGCCTGGAACGAAGGCCTGGCCATGGCCGCAGGCTTTGGCTGGTATTCACTCTCGGCGATTCTGATCGGCGATCAGCTTGGCCCCCTGATGGGTGGCGTGGCGTTTTTCAACGACCTGACCCGTGAACTGCTGGCCTTTATCCTGATCCCGCTGGTTATTCATCGCTACACGGCCATGGCGATTGGCTATGGCGGCGCGACCTCCATGGATTTCACCCTGCCGGTCATCCAGCAGCATGGCGGGGTGGCCTGCGTGCCCGTCGCCGTGGTCAGCGGTTTTATTCTGTCGCTGCTGTCGCCGCCGCTGATTCTGTTCTTTTTATCGTTATCAGGATGAATGTCGTCCAATAAATGGCCTAGCATAGGCATTGAGCCTTTTCATCCACGCAAGGACGCTTTGGCACCATGTTAAACGGCATCTGGTTAAGCTTTTTTATCGCGGCCTTTGCCGCCTCATTGTGGCAATGGCTGGTCGGCGGTGATCATGAAGTCTTCGCCCGTCTGGTCGAGTCGCTGTTTGATATGGCCAGGGTCAGCGTGGATATCATCCTGGTGCTGCTGGGCACCATGACGTTGTGGTTGGGGTTTCTGGCGATTGCCGAAAAAGCCGGGCTGATCCGCCTGCTGGGGCGCGCGCTTGACCCACTGTTCAGTCGCCTGATGCCTGAAGTACCCCGCGGCCACCCGGCTATGGGGCTGATCAGCATGAACTTTGCCGCCAACATTCTTGGCCTGGATAACGCCGCCACGCCAATTGGCATCAAGGCAATGCACTCCCTGCAGGAACTCAACCCCAGCCGCGATACCGCCAGCAATGCCCAGATCCTGTTTCTGGTACTCAACACATCCTCGCTGACGCTGTTGCCAGTGACCATCTTTATGTACCGCGCCCAGCAGGGCGCCGAGGACCCGACGCTGGTCTTCCTGCCCATTCTGCTGGCCACCAGTGCCTCCAGCCTGGCCGGGCTGCTGGTGGTGGCGATCGTGCAACGCATCAAACTCTGGCAGCCAGTCATTCTCGCCTACCTGCTGGCCGCCGCTCTGGGGCTCGGGCTCTTGCTGACAACACTTGCCGGCATGTCCGCCCAGGCACTGGCCGCCGCCTCTACTCTGGTGGGTAACCTGACGCTGTTCAGTATTGTCATGCTGTTTCTGTGCGTGGCGGCGCTGCGCGGGGTCAAGGTCTACGATGCCTTTATCGAAGGCGCCAAGGAAGGCGTCAGTTTCACCATTACCCTGCTGCCTTACCTGATCGCCATGCTGGTAGCCGTCGGCGTGCTGCGCGCCAGCGGCGTGCTGGATGGCGGCTTGAGCCTGATTCGCTGGCTGATTGACAGCATCGGCTGGGATACGCGTTTTGTCGATGCTCTGCCCACCGCCTTCGTCAAACCGCTTTCCGGCAGCGGTGCCCGGGCCATGATGATTGAAACCATGGACACCTTCGGCGTCGACAGCTTCCCCGGCCTGCTTGCCGCCACCATGCAGGGCAGCACCGAAACCACCTTCTACGTGCTGGCGGTGTATTTTGGCGCCGTCGGCATTACGCGCATTCGCCACGGCCTCGGCTGCGCCCTGTTTGCCGATGCGGCAGGCATCATCACCGCCATTCTGGTGTGCTACTGGTTTTTTGGTGGATAGAGCTTACGCCGCCCGCACTGAGCGCGCTGCCCGCGCGGCATGGAGCTTCTGATAGCTTTCGATCAGGCGCTGGTGGCGCTCCAACCCTTCCAGCGCCATGCTGGTGGGCTCCAGACCAAAGAAGCGCACCTCACCCGCGACTGACCCCACTACGGCTTGCATGGTGGCTTCACCAAACATGCGTGTCAGGTTAGGCAGATAATCATCCAGCGCCAGATCCTCATCGAGGACAATTTCCAGCACAGCGTTCACCGCCTGATAGAAAAGCCCGCGCTCAACGGTGTTGTCGTTGTACTGCAGGAACATCTGCACATACTCCAGCGCCGCTTCATGCGCCTGAAGCGCCAGATGGATCAGCAGCTTGAGCTCCAGAATGGTCAACTGGCCCCAGACGGTATTTTCGTCAAACTCGATGCCGATCAGGGTAATGATATCGCTATGCTCGTCCACCTCGCTGTCTTCCAGGCGTTCCAGCAGCGCTGCCAGCTGCTGATCATCCAGACGATGCAGGTTGAGGATATCCTCACGAAACGCCAGCGCCTTGTTGGTGTTATCCATGATCAGGTCTTCCAGCGGGTAGACCTCTGAATACCCCGGCACCAGAATACGGCAGACAGGTGCCCCCAGGTCTTCATGCACGGCCACATAGACGTCGGCTTCAAGGTCTTCAAAAATGCCGAACAGCGTATCGGCCTCTTCCTGAGTGGAACCGGAGAAATCCCAGTCGCAGAAATCGAAATCCGCCCGGGCGCTGAAGAAGCGCCAGGACACCACGCCCACGGAATCAATAAAGTGCTCAACAAAGTTGTTCGGCTCGCTGACGGTCTGGGAGTTGAAGGTCGGTAGCGGCAAGTCGTTCAGGCCTTCAAAACTGCGCCCCTGCAACAGCTCGGTCAGGCTGCGCTCCAGCGCCACTTCAAAGCTTGGGTGCGCGCCAAAGGAGGCAAACACCCCGCCGGTACGCGGGTTCATCAGGGTCACGCACATCACCGGGAACTGCCCGCCCAGGGAGGCATCCTTGACCAGCACCGGGAAGCCCTGGGCTTCAAGCGCCTCAATGCCTGCCACGATGCCAGGGTAGCGGGCCAGCACCTCAGTGGGCACATCGGGCAGGGTCAGTTCCTGCTCCAGAATCTCCCGCTTGACCGCCCGCTCAAAAATCTCTGACAGGCACTGCACCTCGGCTTCTGCCAGGGTGTTGCCGGCGCTCATGCCGTTGCTGAGAAACAGGTTCTCAATCAGGTTGGAGGGGAAATACACCGTCTCGCCGTCGGATTGACGGGTAAACGGCAGCGCGACAATTCCACGATCAGCCCGGCCGGAATTGGTATCGATCAGATGCGAAGCGCGCAGCTCGCCTTCCGGGTTGTAGATCGCCAGGCAGTGATCATCCAGCAGCTCTTCGGGCAGTTCGTCATTCGGTCCTGGCTGGAACCAGCGCTCCTTGGGGTAGTGGACAAACTCACTGCCCGCGATCTCCGGCCCGAAATACTGATCGTTATAGAAGAAGTTACAGCTCAGACGCTCGATAAACTCGCCCAGCGCCGAACACAGGGCGGCTTCCTTGGTCGCGCCCTTGCCGTTGGTAAAGCACATCGGCGCCGCCGCATCACGGATATGCAGCGACCAGACGTTGGGCACGATATTGCGCCAGGAGGCAATCTCGATTTTCATGCCCAGATCGGCCAGCAGGCCGCTCATGGTGGCGATGGTCTCTTCCAGCGGCTTGTCCTTGCCTTCGATATAGGTCTCGCCACCTTCGGGGGCGCCCATCAGCAGCGCCTGGGCGTCCTCGTCGATATTGTCGACCGTCTCGATGACAAACTCCGGCCCGGTCTGCACCACCTTCTTCACCGTGCAGCGGTCAATCGAGCGCAGCATGCCCTGGCGGTCTTTCTCGGAAATATCCTCCGGCAGCTCGATCTGGATCTTGAAGATCTGCTTATAGCGGTTTTCCGGGTCGACAATATTGTTCTGGGACAGGCGGATATTCTCGGTGGGAATATCCCGGGCGTTGCAGTACACCTTGACGAAATAGGCCGCGCACATGGCGGACGACGCCAGAAAATAATCGAACGGCCCCGGCGCCGAGCCATCGCCCTTATAGCGAATCGGCTGGTCGGAAATAACGCTGAAGTCGTCAAACTTCGCTTCCAGACGCAGGTTATCGAGATAGTTGACTTTGATTTCCATGCGGAGTCC
This sequence comes from Halomonas sp., assembly GCF_007625055.1. Taxonomy (GTDB): domain Bacteria; phylum Pseudomonadota; class Gammaproteobacteria; order Pseudomonadales; family Halomonadaceae; genus Vreelandella. Next base: position 107 of record NZ_VMQS01000075.1, on the reverse strand, counting down.
CGGATAAATGAATGAGGGTCGCCTTTAGGCGAATGGCGCCATTATCCAGTTTTTACCCCGGTACGTCTTGGGCTGTGTGGCGAGCGGATGAAATATCCGAGCGTTTT
>NZ_VMQS01000145.1 GCF_007625055.1 Halomonas sp. | reverse complement strand
CACCTCCTTAAACGAAGCCGAACGCTTCGGTCAGAGTCCACACGAATTACTTGGTTAGCTTCTAAAGAGAGCAAAGGGTCTATGCAGACCCGATATCGGTTTGAGTCATTCAACGAGACGATCTCGGGGTTTGGCGCCGGATTCGGATCGACTGGCAAGGCGCAGGTTGAGTGAAGGCGGGAGCGTACATCAGTACGTGACCAACTGAGCGAGAGCTGCAACGCAGTCCAGGCGGTTCGAAGACAAGCGAAACCGGGTCTGTAGCTCAGTTGGTTAGAGCGCACCCCTGATAAGGGTGAGGTCGGTGGTTCAAATCCACCCAGACCCACCAAAATTGCGTTATCCGTCGTTGTCGAAAGGCTCACGTGCTACTCGCACGCTACACCTTCCGACGCCTAGGCTAACCCAATTTTCGGAGCACGCCTCGCAGTTAAGAGGTGTCCCGAGTGGGTAAGCCGCAAAGGTGGCGACGATCGCGGAGGCGCCGGACAGATTTCGTTAATCTAGGCGCAGCGTGAGTGAGTGAAGGAGTGACCCTCGATGGGTCATGACTGAAGCGAGCGAGGGTTGCAACGACGAGTAACGAAAGCTGGACAAGCATCCGGGGCTATAGCTCAGCTGGGAGAGCGCCTGCCTTGCACGCAGGAGGTCAGCGGTTCGATCCCGCTTAGCTCCACCAAAAACCTGAATGATCGATGATTGACTGACGAAAGTCAGTGTACAGAAACGAATGTTTCATAACGATGAAGCCTTCCTTTCTGATCACTGGGTCAGATTTGCTCTTTAACAAATTGGACGAGATAGAACACGAATGTTGTTTCTCATTATCTCCGAGGAACAGCGTTCAATGTGATAACGATTTCAAGCGTTATCCGGTGTTGTCGTTGAAGTGGTTGTATATGACTTCGAGCGGCTGTCTCTGAATCTCATCCTGGATGAGAAGGTGGTATTCGCTTCGGTGAGTGCGATGTTCTTATTGACGGTGAGGCACAGATCAGTTGTCTTGGGGTTATATAGTCAAGCAATTAAGCGCATACGGTGGATGCCTTGGCAGTCAG
>NZ_VMQS01000025.1 GCF_007625055.1 Halomonas sp. | reverse complement strand
GCCACTATGCGCCGCCGGTAGCCCCTGGCATAGCGCAACAGCCGGATAAGCGCTTCAAAGCTTTGATTTGAAGATGAAAGGGGTTGCGTTGAAGGCGAAGAAGTCGTCACGTCGTTTCCTTGATTGTCGGGTCTTTCCAGCCTGAAAGGCGCTGCATTGACATTATCGATTAGCCAGCGGTGGCTGACACCTTGCCAGTTAGCGGCCTAATTAACGACAATGAAGCCTGAACAACCCTCAAGGAATGTTAATGCTTGCCGAGCTGTTTGCCGTCATGGCCCCCGTTCTTGCAGGTGCAGGCCTGGGATATACCTGGGTACGCCTGGGCCATCCCTACCCCGTCGACTTTGTGACCCGCCTGGTGTTTAACATTGGCACACCTGCTCTGGTGCTTGCCTCACTCAGCGGTGCGGAGATTGATGCCACAACCTTCGGGCGTACCATGCTGGCAACCTCGCTGGTCATGGTCAGCATGGCAGTCGCCACCTTTTTTGTCGCCAAAATGCTGGCCCGCGACTGGCGCGTATTACTGGCCCCGATGATGTACCCCAATACAGGCAATATGGGGCTGCCTGTGGTGTTGTACGCTTTCGGTAGTGCGGGCTTTGCCTACGGCATTACCGTCATGGTGACGGTATCACTGTTTCAGTTCACCCTGGGAAGCCTTCTCGGCAGCCACGGCAACCCACTGAAGACCTTGGCCAAAACGCCGACGGTCTATGCCATTGTCATGGCAATGACGCTACTTTTGACCGACACGTCACTGCCGCTCTGGCTAGCCAACAGTGTCGATTTGATGTCCGGATTCACTGTACCGCTGATGCTGATTACCCTGGGAGTCTCACTGGCCAGCATTCAGGTGAAGAGCCTGCGCTCCGGGATTCGCTTCAGCCTGATACGCATCCCTCTGGCGGCGGCGATCGCCTGGGCCATTGGTTATCTGCTCCACTTGCCCGCCATGGCCCACAGCATCCTGATACTGCAGATGAGCATGCCGGTCGCCGTGTTCAATTACCTGTTTGCCCAACGCGCCAACCGTGAACCTGGATACGTGGCAAGCCTGGTATTCTGTTCAACCCTGATGGCCCTGTTCTATCTACCCATCCTGCTGGCGTTATTGATGTAGCGTCATCAGCCGTTGAAGCCCTGAACGCGTTTCCCTGCTAGGCTGTAATCATCGTTCTGGAGGGAGAGTCCACGTGGCCATCTTTTATTGCCAGCCTTGGTACAGGCACATAACCAGCACCCTTCTTGCCATCACCGCCGCCCTGGCCTTGAGTGCGACTACCCATGCCCAATCCTCACTCAGCGTTGACACTCAGCACTTTACGCTGAACATTGAACGCGTGGCCAGCGGACTGAACCGCCCCTGGTCAGTCGCCTTCCTGCCGGATGCCCGCTACCTGGTCAGCCAGCGCTCCGGGGAACTGATACTGATTGATCAACAAGGCAACAAGCAGGCCCTGAAAGGCATGCCTCAAGTGAGCACTCAGGGCCAGGGCGGCTTGCTGGATATCAGCCTGCATCCACGTTTTGGACAGTCGGATGGCCAGAACGACTGGATCTACTTTACCTGGAGCAAGCCTGAAGGCAACCTGAGCCGCACGGCGCTCTCTCGGGCCAAGTGGCAGGGAGATTCCCTCGGGCCCGTTGAACATATTTTTGAACAGGATCGCGCTTCTGCACCCGGGCGCCATTACGGTTCACGCCTGGCCTGGCTTGAAGATGGCACCCTTTTGATGAGCATTGGCGACCGCGGACGCGATCCCAACCGCGCCCAGGCGCGGGATGACCATGCCGGTTCAACCCTGCGCCTGAACGATACCGGTGGCGTGCCTGACGATAACCCCTTCATTGGTGACCCCGATACGCGGGATGAAATCTACACCCTGGGTAACCGTAACATTCAGGGTTTAACGGTTCTCAGCAACGGCACTCCCTGGGCAACCGAACATGGGCCACGCACCGGTGACGAACTCAATCACTTGATGGCAGGTGACAATTACGGTTGGCCAAAGGTCAGTCAGGGCAACGATTATTCGACCAATCAGCCCATTGGTGAGGACTCCCTTCCCGGCATGCGCGATCCTCTACACGTATTCCAGGGCCGTTTCGCACCATCTGGGTTAACTCAAGTAACGTCTGATACGTATCCGGAATGGCAGGATCACTTACTGGCCGGCGGCCTCGCCAGCCAGCAGCTTATTCGCCTGACACTGGCCAATGGTGAACAAAGCAATTCTGACAACAAAGGCAACATCACCGAGAACAACACAGAAATTATCGCTCGCGAGGTCGTTTTAAACGGGGAACTGGGTCGCCTTCGTGATATTCGCCAGGCTCCCGACGGTGCACTCTATTTATTGACAGATGCGCCAAAGGGGAGCCTGTACCGTTTAAACAGACACGCGCCATAACCTGTCCATCACCCTCAAAAGTACGTAGTGTTTGGCTGGGGTAGATTGCACGATTCCTGTACTCTGACATTGGCAGCTCATCTATGTATAATCGTTGATGATAGTAAGCAGGCTTTTATCCATCTTTTATTTTATGAAACTGTCGGGCTAGCGTTCTCCAGATACGGCGCACCCTGAAAGGCATCACCTTTATTCATCATTTTTAACCGCAGGCTTGATAACGATCACACCACATCAACACGACAGTACGCTTTACTGAGCCGATTCCCAGGCCAGTCAAGCCGATTGGCGTTGATATTTCGCCAATCCCTCTGTCATTGACAAAAGAAGGAGTTTCGCATGTTCAAGCACATCATGGTTCCAGTCGACCTCGCTCACATCGAGGTGCTCGAACCCTCGCTGGAAGTCGTTGCCGATACAGCCAAACACCACGATGCTTCTATCACCTACGTGGGAGTAACCTCCACTGCGCCTAACAGCGTGGCCAGAACACCAGACGAGTACCAGCAGAAGCTTGAAGCCTTTGCTCAAAAGCGTCATGGCGTTCATGGTCAACCGGTGACGGCCAAGGTATACAGCTCCACGGATCCCATCGCCAATGTCGATAACATACTTGTGAAAGCCATTGAGGAACTCGGCGTCGACCTTGTCATCATGGCAACCCATCTGCCGCGTCATCTTGATGCCGTCATGCCCTCCCACGGTGGCAAGGTGGCGACCCACACCGATGCATCCGTTTTCCTGGTGCGCCCGACTGAAACGTGAACCAATCTTCTGCGCTGACAGTAATGCGCAAGACTGGTCTGCCCAAATAAAATCGACGGAGATGTCCAATGGACAACAACTCTCAGAATCCGGATGACTATACACCGGCTCCCTCCGAGGGTATTCCTGCTCCGGAAGGTGCGGCGAACCTGATTGATACCGATTACGTGATCGGTCAAGACAACATCACTGCCTCGCCAATGGGCTTTAGTATCGACCTGCACGGCAAGGTATTCACCATCTCCTCCTTGCTGATCGTGCTGTTCGTGGTGCTGACCCTGGCTCTTCAGGATCAGATCGCCCCCATATATGATGCGGTCTTCAGCTTTCTGACCGGCAACCTGGCCTGGTTCTTCATTCTGTCGGCCAACATTTTTGTCATTCTGTGTCTTTTCCTGATTGTTTCACCATTAGGTAAAATCCGCATTGGCGGCGCGGCTGCCAAGCCGGACTTTACCTACATGGGCTGGTTTTCCATGCTGTTTGCAGCTGGCATGGGCATTGGCCTGATGTTCTACGGGGTCAGCGAACCGTTAACGCATTTTGGGACTGCCTATGACGGCGGTAGCTGGGCACCACTCGGTGGTGCAGCAGGTGACTTTGAAGGTGACGAAGCCGGCTCTGTTGCCGTGGGTATGGCTGCGACCATTTTCCATTGGGGCCTGCATCCCTGGGCAATCTATTCGGTGGTCGCGCTCTCGCTGGCGCTGTTTGCCTTCAACAAGGGCTTGCCGCTTTCCATGCGCTCGGTCTTCTATCCCATTCTGGGTGAGCGCGTCTGGGGGTGGCCAGGACATGTCATCGACATTCTGGCGGTGTTCGCCACGCTGTTTGGCCTGGCGACCTCACTGGGGATAGGCGCTTCACAGGCAGCAGCAGGTCTGACCTATCTGTTCGGCGCGCCAGAAAGCGATATCACCATGATTCTGCTGATTATCGGGATCACCATTATCGCCATTGGCTCCATCCTTGCCGGGGTGGATAAAGGCGTACAGCTACTCTCGAAAATCAACATTGGCCTGGCAGCCGCCTTGCTGTTCTTTGTGATTGGCGTCGGCCCTACCCTGATTATTGCCACCGGTTTCTTTGAAAACCTCATGAGCTATGTGGTGAACCTGCCAGCGCTCTCCAATCCTTTTGGCCGTGAAGATGCCAACTTCAGTCAAGGCTGGACTGCCTTCTACTGGGCCTGGTGGATTTCCTGGTCTCCGTACGTGGGTATGTTTATTGCCCGGGTATCCCGGGGCCGTACCGTGCGGGAGTTCATCATCTCGGTTCTTCTGGTTCCTTCCACCGTCTCAATCCTGTGGATGACCGCCTTTGGTGGCACCGCCATTGATCAGTACCTCTCCCAAGGAATTGAGGCAGTCCGCGATGCCGGATTGGAGCTGCAGCTCTTTGTCATGCTGGAACAGCTGCCGCTGTCTGGCATCACCAGCTTTATTGCCATTGTGCTGGTGATTGTGTTCTTTGTGACCTCGTCGGATTCCGGCTCACTGGTCATCGATTCGATTACCGCAGGTGGCAAGGTTGATGCACCCAAACCGCAGCGTGTGTTCTGGGCCATTATTGAAGGTACTATCGCCATTGCCCTGCTGCTGGGTGGCGGTTTGACCGCCCTGCAAACCATGGCGGTTTCTACCGGCTTCCCGTTCACTATCATTCTTTTGGTAGCATGCTATGCCATTATCAAAGGCTTGATGAGTGAACCCAAGGCGGTCTGATCAAGCGATCAGCACCCCAAGATCAAGAGCAGCCCCAGGGCTGCTCTTCTTGTGTGGTGCTTTGCCAAGTTTTCTATCGTTAATAATTTAAACAACCACGGCGTGATGCTGAAATGTCATTCCGGTCAACGATAGATATCCAGGAGTGCTGTGTTATCCACGTTGCAGCGCTCAATCATTACCCACCTATGACGGAGATGTCCTATGGACTCAAACTCTCAACGTCCTGAAGAAAAAAAACGTTCCGAGGGTGTGCCTGCCCCTGACGGCCCTGCCAACCTGATCGATACCGATTATGTGATCGGGCAGGACAATCTGACAGCCTCGCCAATGGGGTTCAATATCGACCTGCATGGCAAGGTATTCACCATTTCATCCTTGGTGATTGTTCTGTTCGTGGTGCTGACTCTGGCATTACAGGATCAGGTCGCCCCTGTTTATGATGTGGTTTTTAACTACCTGACCACCAACCTTGCCTGGTTCTTCATTTTTGCAGCCAACATCTTTGTTTTGCTGTGCCTTTTTCTGATAGTTTCACCGTTCGGTAAAATACGCATTGGTGGCGCCGAGGCCAAGCCGGACTTTACCTATATGGGCTGGTTCTCCATGCTGTTTGCTGCCGGAATGGGCATTGGCCTGATGTTCTTCGGCGTCAATGAGCCGCTTGCCCACTTCGGTACCTCCTTTGATGGCAGCAACTGGGCGCCGCTGGGTGGCGCAACTGGCGAGCTGGAAGGCAATGCAGCGGGCTCTGCGGCTCTCGGCATGGCCGCCACCATTTTCCACTGGGGCCTGCACCCCTGGGCGATCTACGCGGTCGTTGCCCTTTCGCTTGCCCTGTTTGCCTTCAATAAAGGTCTGCCGCTTTCCATGCGCTCAGTGTTCTATCCGCTTCTGGGCGAGCGCGTCTGGGGATGGCCAGGGCATATTATTGATATCCTTGCTGTTTTTGCGACCCTTTTTGGTCTGGCAACGTCACTGGGGCTCGGGGCTACCCAGGCGGCAGCAGGCCTGAGCTATCTCTTCGGTGCCCCCGAAGGCGATGTCACCATGATACTGCTGATTGTGGGCATCACTATTATCGCCATTGCCTCCATCCTTGCCGGGGTTGATAAAGGCGTTCAGCTTTTGTCAAAGATCAATATTGCTCTGGCAGCAGGCCTGCTGTTCTTTGTGATTGCCGTCGGGCCAACCCTGCTGATTGCCACAGGTTTTTTCGATAACCTGCTGAACTATGTGGTTAACCTGCCCGCCCTCTCCAATCCCTTCGGCCGTGAAGATGCCAACTTCAGCCAGGGCTGGACAGCCTTCTATTGGGCCTGGTGGATTTCATGGTCTCCGTACGTAGGCATGTTTATTGCGCGCGTCTCCCGCGGACGTACGGTGCGTGAATTCCTCGTCGCGGTTCTGTTGGTTCCTTCACTCGTGTCAGTGCTGTGGATGACCACCTTTGGAGGGACAGCCATCGATCAGTACCTGTCTCAGGGCATTGAAGCCGTACGTGATGCTGGCGTCGACCTTCAGCTCTTTATCATGCTGGAGCAACTGCCGCTGTCGAACATCACCTCCTTTATTGCCATCGTGCTGGTCATTGTCTTCTTCGTCACCTCATCGGATTCCGGCTCCCTGGTCATCGACTCGATTACCGCTGGTGGCAAGGTGGATGCCCCGAAACCTCAGCGTGTATTCTGGGCCATCATTGAAGGCTCCATTGCCATTGCTCTGTTGTTGGGGGGTGGCTTGACGGCGCTGCAGACCATGTCGGTCTCCACCGGTTTCCCGTTCACGATCATTCTTCTGGTGGCGTGTTATGCAATCATCAAAGGCTTGATGAGCGAACCCAAGCCAGCCTGATAGATATACCTATCAGCATGTTAAAGGGCAGCCCAAGGGCTGCCCTTTTTCATTGGTTTGAGGTTACCAGGGTGTTGACGGCAAGCATCACCGGTCAGGTCCAGAGATCCCGCAATGGTGTTTCCGGTTGATAATGATGAGCAATCTGCGCCTGCAGCAGTTCCGCCGTGGCCAGCGCATCCAACAGGGCATGATGGCCCTGGTAAGCGGGTAGACCATAGCGTTGACGGCTGGCATTCAGGCGAATGGATACGGGTGGACGTCCCAGCCAGCGACGAAAACGTGCCCACAGTGACTGGCGATGCAGGCGCGCTTCCAGCGACATGGTATCGATCATCGGGAAAATCACGCTTTCACCGCGCCGTGACTTGACCGCTGCATCCAGAAACGGGCGTTCGATGTGCCGAAAATGCACAACAACCAGGCGGCCTGCCACAGCATCCAACAGCTCATTCAATACGTCGTTGAGATCCGGAGCATGAGCAATTTCTGAATGGGTAATATGATGGAAGGCAATCGACTCCTCCGCCAGCGGTCGCGGTGGCTTGACTACCCAGTAACGGCGCTCGGCCAGCAGAATCCTGTTCATGTCAAAAGGCACAATGCCAATACTGACAATCGCATGGCGGCGTTCATCCAGCCCCGTGGTTTCCATATCCAGCGCCACCATGGGCACCTGAGCAATTGGCGTATCGCCGCCGGGCATGGGGGTTTGAAAAAAACGTTGCATGGCAGGATCGCGCACCTGCTGACCGCGCTGGGTCAAATAGGCATTCCAGTCCGACTGAACGACCTTCTTGCGAGGACGTATCACCATCAGCTACGCCCCTGCCTGCTTGCCGGCATCGGATAGCGGAATTTCAGGAACTTCTGGGCGTTACTCAGCACCTGAAAAGCATCTTTCAGCGTATGCCGCTCGTTGCTGGCAACGTTTTCCGGCTCGATGTTGTTATCCGGTGTGCGCTCTTCCTGGAGGTCAATCACCTGATGGCGAATGCGCGACATGCATAGGAACTCCAGTGCATAGCGCAATTTATCACTGACCCCATTGGCCAGCAGCTGTGTTTTGGCAATGTCATCCAGTCGTTCAAAGGAGTTTTGCGCCTTTGAACCACAGGCCAGGGCATGAATCCGGATAAGGTCCACCATGGGGGCGGTACCCCGCCGCTTGAGGTTGATGGAATTATTATGCTTGCCGTCTTTTTCCATCACGAACGTACGGAAGAACCCCAGAGGTGGCGTACGGTTAAGCGCATTACGTGCCATGGCAGCCAAAAACAGCGGTGACTTTGCTGCCTCACTTGCCACCAGATCCTGCAGATCATCGACATACACGTCTTCACCATAGGCGCTGTCAAGATCAAAGAAAATCGAGCTGTGGAGGAGTTTTTCAGGCGATGGATTATTGATCCAGTCACGAAAGTAGTCCTTCCAGACCCGGAGCGGTTGGCGCCACTGCGGGTTAGTGGCCATGACATCGCCTTTACAGTAGGTGTAACCGCAGGCATCCAGGCCATCACTGACAAACTTTGCCAGTTGATAGAAATAGTCATCGTGCAGTCCAGGATCAAAGGCATCATCAATCACCAGCGCATTATCCTGATCGGTCACTATGGTCTGTTCGTTTCGTGCCATGGAACCGTTGACCATAAAACTGTAGGGGACGGGAGGCGGCCCAAGCGCTTCCTCCGCCATCTCAAGCAGGCGGCGGGTAAAACTGCGCCCTATGGTCGACAGCGCGCTGCCGACCATATGCGAGTTGGCTTCTTCCTGAACCATGCGTACAAAAGCCGCACTGACATCCGGCGCCAGGCGAGCCAACCCCTCAACGCTGGACTGACTGAAAATATTGCTGACCAGATAGAGCCCGCTGTGCGTTTCATAGCGGATAATATCGGAAAGATGCACCACCCCAACCGGGCGCTGGCGATACAAGACAGGCAAGTGATGCACATTACTGCGCAACATGGTCAGCATGGCTTCATAGACCGAGACATCGGACTGGACAGTAATCAGGTTAGAGCCAATCACATCACCTACCGGCGTCTCGGGGGGCAGTCCCTGAGCAACAATGCTCTTGCGAAAATCACTGTCGGTCAGGATACCGCACATCTGCCAGGCAACCCCTTCACTGTCATTGAAGCTGAAGCGTGGATTATCCTTGCCGGGTTTGAGCACCAACAGCGCCGAGGCCTGGGCATTACTCATCTGTAGAGCCGCCGCCTGCACTGTGGTGGTGGCCTCCACCATGATCGGATAACGCGATAACAGTTTGCGAATCCGTGTGACCATCATGTCGTTGGACTTTTTCTGCTCTTCTGCAACGCTTTCCAGCCGCGGCCTTTCCACTTCGATAAAATCCGCAAAATGGTCGTCTTCATCACACAGCTGCTGAAAAACAGCCCCGGGAATGAAGTAAATCAGGGTATCTTCAATCGCCTTGGCCGGATAGCGCACCCGGTGCCCGCGCAAAAGGCTGAAGTGGCCGAAGATGTCACCTTCACCCAGGCGGTTGTAAAGCTCCCCCTGACGGCGATAGACCTCAACGGCTCCACTGCGTATATAACACAATTCGTTGACAGTTTCGTTGAGACGCAGAATCTCGCTACCTGTCTTGAAATAGCGAACTTCAACACTTTCGGCAATACGATCAAGCAGCTCATCTGACAAGCCATCAAAAGGTGGATACTTACCCATGTGCTGATGAATTTCCAAAAGCTCAACGTCCATGCACTTCTCCTAGTCGACTGACTGTTTCCAGGCCTTAATAACCATCCGTTACTGACAATTTGTCGCCTGCCGCTTGGTTTTGCGGCATATTGACGACAGTGTGCAAGCATCAAGGCACAAGATAAAGCAGTGGGACACAAAAAAGGCCCGACACTGCTATAGTGCCGAGCCTTCTGTGATTCTGGCCCTATCAGAGTATGATCACGAGTGATTTTGACATTAACCTATCATCCCGCTCTTGGCCAGATCTTGCGAGTGACCTTACGACTGTGAGGACATCTCCTGCACACGCTGCATCATCTCGGGGTCCTGCTGAATGGCTTGGCCAATCGCATTGAAGGTTTCGACGTCCAGGCCGCTATCTTCAACGACTTCGATCATCTTGTCGTTAGCTTCAGCACGCACTTCCTGCTGGCTTTGCTCATCTTCGGCTTCTTGCAGACGCTGGGTATAATCCTGGGAAATAACCGCAATTTCTTGAGAAGCATCAGCAAACTGTTCGAGCTGTTCATCTGAAAAATCCTGTGCTGGCGCTTCCTGGGTCGCCATGGGATCTTGAGCAGGGTCTTGTGTCTGCTGGGCATGAGCGGCGGTGGCCATCAATCCGGTGGCGAGAAGAGCAGCAGAGAACAGTGCAGTTAAACGTTGCATAGAAAACCTCGGTAACTTCTGAGGTGAATTTAAGGCGTACGTTAGTTAACGTAAGAATTCTGACGCGTGGCTGAAACGCAGGTTCAATTTTTTTGTGTAACTTAATGTAAAAAACCAGGATAGGTCCATGCCGCCTTCTAACTTATTGAACAGGATGCCTTTATGCTCAGCCGCTCACTTCAGGAAATGATCTCGACCACTCGCCGTGCCACACCGAGTGAACTGGGCCTGGCCGCCATGCCCGTCCTGTTTGTTCTACTATGGAGCACCGGCTTTATTGGCGCCAAATTTGGCCTTCCCTATGCCGAACCCTTTACCTTTCTGTTTATCCGCATGATGCTGACGCTCTTGATCCTGATCCCGTTGGCACTTGTCATGCGCATTCCCTGGCCCTCCAGGGCCAGTTTGTGGGGGCATATAGCCATTACCGGCTGCCTGGTTCACGGCGCGTATCTGGGGGGTGTTTTTTACGGCATTTACCACGGCATGCCCGCCGGGCTCGCTGCACTATTGGTCGGTTTGCAACCGCTGCTGACGGCCGCCTGCGCTGGCCCTTTGCTGGGTGAAAAACTCAACCGGCGCCAATGGATCGGTCTGGTTCTTGGCCTGGCAGGCATAACTCTGGTGTTGGGTAGTAAACTTGATATTAGCGACACCTTATTTGCCGGTTTTGGGTTACCGGCGCTGCTCAGCGTGATGACCGCTTTGGCAGGTATCTCGATTGGCACGCTTTACCAAAAGCGTTTTTGCACCAGCATGCACCTGATTTCAGGTACAGCGATTCAATACCTGGCCGCAGGCGCCCTGTTTGGCGTTGGCGCACTGTTGCTGGAAACCCGCAGCGTGAATTGGACACCCACCTTTGTATTGACCCTTGGCTGGCTGGTACTGGTGCTGTCCATTGCCGCCATCATGCTGCTAATGGCGCTGATCAAAAAAGGCGAGGCTTCAAGAGTAGCCAGTCTTTTCTACCTGGTTCCCCCGGTAACCGCCCTGCAGGCCTGGTGGCTATTTGACGAACGCCTGCCCTGGCCGGGCCTGCTGGGAATGGCCATCACTATTCTGGGTGTCGTGATGGTGGTTAAATCATCACAGGCTGGCAGCCAGGCATAATCTAGGGTGACACTTCTACTCACAAGGATTCAGGGTGCGGGAGGTAACCGTTGTAGGTAGCGCGGCCCGCCCAGATTGTGCATCTGTTGACGAATCCATTGGCTACGCTGCTCGACCTGAGGGCTTGGCACGGAGGCACTACGGGTCAGCGGGCTGGGTAGAATGGCGGCTAACAGGCTTGCCTGACGGTCACTCAACGCATGGGCCGATGCACCAAAATAATGCTGGGAAGCGGCTTCCAGGCCAAACACGCCTTCATCCCACTCGGCGACGTTCAGATACACTTCAAGGATGCGCTGCTTGCCCCAGATCAGTTCTATCAAAGCGGTGAACCAGGTTTCCAGCGCTTTACGCCCCCAGTTGCGTCCGCTCCACAAAAAGACATTCTTGGCGGTCTGCTGGCTGATGGTGCTCGCGCCGCGTAGGCGTCCACCGCTGATGGCGGTCGACAGCGCCTGGCGGATTTCAATCAGGTCAAACCCGGAATGAGAAGGAAAGCGCTGGTCCTCGGCGGCTATCACCGCCAGCTTGGCCGCGTCCGCCATGGCCTCCCAATCCCGCCATTGATGGTTAAGGGTGATGGGCTCATTGGCTAGCCATCCTTGAACCTTACGTTCCAGCATTACCATGGAACCCGGCGGCGGCACATAGCGAAAGAGCAGCACCAGAACAACGGATACCAATATAAAAACAAGCGCCACTCGCCAGAGGATTCGCCAGATAAAACCGGCTACATGCGAGAGCGCTCGTTTCAACATCAGGGTTCCTTAGCGCTTGTATAAATGCTCAGCATGATAGCGCAGATGGTCATCAATAAAAGTGGCAATGAAGAAATAGGAATGATCATAGCCCGGTTGACGTCTGAGCGTCAGCGGATGGTCATGCTGATCGCAGACGGCTTCCAGATGATCCGGCTTGAGCTGTTCTTCAAGGAACTGGTCAGCTTCCCCCTGGTCAATGAAAAGCCGCTGGCGTGAAGCGCCGTTGGCCACCAGTTCGCAGGCATCATATTGGCGCCAGCGGGTAATATCGTCGCCAAGGTAATGGCTAAACGCATTGCGCCCCCAGGGGCACGCCATAGGGTTGACCACTGGAGAAAAGGCCGACACCGAGCGAAAACGCCCTGGGTGGCGCAAGGCCAGAATCAAGGCACCATGGCCGCCCATGGAATGGCCACTGATCGATTCGCGCCCATTGACCGGAAAGTGCTGACGTACCACAGAGGGCAGTTCTTCAGCCACATAATCGTACATACGGTAATGCGGCTTCCATGGTGCTTCAGTGGCATTGACATAAAAGCCCGCGCCAGAGCCCAGGTCATAGCGCTCATGTTCACCGGGCAGGTCGGTACCTCTCGGACTGGTATCCGGGCAGATAATGGCCACACCCAGCTCGGCGGCAAGGCGGTGGGCGCCGGCTTTCTGCATGAAGTTTTCATCATTGCAGGTTAAACCTGACAGCCACCAGAGCAGTGGCACCCGTTCCTCTTCCGCCTGGGGCGGCAGATAAACGGCAAAGATCATATCGCAATCCAGCGCCCGCGAATAATGACGATAGCGCTTGTGCCAACCGCCAAAACTACGGTTGGCCGATACCAGCTCTAGGGTTTCACTCATGCTCATAGGCACGCTCCTGACAACAGGCTCCGGAATCCTTGCCTGGCGCAGCCACCAAGGCCACGCCACGCATCCTGCGCCCTTACGGGCGCCAGATCATGATGCCACCATCATAATCAGTAATGCAGCACGGTACGAATGCTCTTCCCCGCGTGGAGCAGGTCAAAGGCTTCGTTGATCTGCTCAAACGGCATGTCATGAGTGATAAAATCATCGATATTGATCTCACCGTTCATGTAGCGTTCAACATATCCGGGCAACTCGCTACGGCCTTTGACGCCGCCGAATGCAGAGCCTTTCCAGACCCGCCCTGTGACCAGCTGGAAAGGCCGCGTGGCAATTTCTTCCCCGGCGCCGGCCACTCCGATGATGATCGACTCCCCCCAGCCTTTGTGGCAGCACTCCAGTGCCGAACGCATGACATTGACATTGCCGATGCATTCAAACGAGTAGTCAACGCCACCATCCGTCAGGTCAACAATCACTTGCTGGATCGGGTCGCTGTAGTCCTTGGGATTGACAAAATCGGTTGCCCCGAACTGTTTGGCCAACTCAAACTTGTCGGGGTTGACGTCAATGGCAATAATCCGTGACGCCTTGGCCATCATGGCGCCCTGAATCACCGCCAGACCGATCGCCCCCAGGCCAAACACGGCCACGGTTGAGCCTGGTTCTACCTTGGCAGTATTCAGCACAGCACCAATACCGGTGGTGACGCCACAGCCCAGCAGGCAGATTTTGTCCATGGGGGCTTCCTTGGAAACTACCGCCAGAGACACTTCCGGAAGCACCGTATACTCACTGAAGGTAGACGTGCCCATATAGTGGTGGAGCATCTTGCCTTCCAGCGAAAAGCGCGAGGTACCATCCGGCATGACCCCTTTCCCTTGAGTGGCGCGCACTGAACCACACAGGTTGGTCTTGCCCGACAGGCAGAACTTGCACTGACCGCACTCTGCCGTATACAGCGGAATGACATGATCCCCGGGTTTGACACTGGCCACCCCAGGGCCCACTTCCTGAACAATGCCGGCGCCCTCATGACCCAGCACCGCCGGGAAGTTACCTTCCGGGTCTGCCCCTGAAAGCGTATAGGCATCGGTATGACAGACGCTGGTCGCCGCCATTTTAACCAGCACCTCACCGGCTTTTGGACCTTCCACATCAATGTCTACCAGCTCAAGTGGCTTGCCTGCTTCAAGCGCCACTGCTGCACGTGATTTCATGGTCATCGTCCTTAGGTTTTGGGTAGTGTTGAATGGATATTTATATATTCACCAATATAAACAACGACATCAATGCCGGCTTGTCTGAATGCGCCATCATTAACAGCCAAAAGCCCCTGCAGAAAATTATCTACAAGGGCTTTGTCTTATCAGTACGCCTGGCGGCTTTGGTCACTCAGCCGCCGGTACATTCCTTTATTCATCAAGAAATGAGCGAAGGGGCTCCGAGCGGCTGGGATGACGCAATTTACGTAGCGCCTTGGCTTCAATCTGGCGGATCCGTTCCCGGGTCACGTCAAACTGCTTACCCACCTCTTCCAGAGTGTGGTCAGTATTCATATCAATACCGAAACGCATGCGCAGCACCTTGGCTTCCCGTGCCGTCAGCCCACCTAGAACGTTGCGGGTGGCTTCAACCAGCCCTTCGCCGGTGGCCATATCAATCGGCAACAGCATGGAGCTGTCTTCGATGAAATCGCCCAGATGCGAATCGTCGTCATCACCGATCGGCGTTTCCATGGAAATCGGTTCCTTGGCGATTTTGAGCACCTTGCGAACCTTGTCTTCCGGCATTTCCAGACGTTCGCCCAGCTCTTCAGGTGTCGGCTCACGGCCCATTTCCTGAAGCATCTGCCGAGAGACCCGATTGAGTTTATTGATGGTCTCAATCATGTGTACCGGAATGCGTATAGTACGCGCCTGATCCGCAATCGAGCGGGTAATCGCCTGACGGATCCACCAGGTTGCATAGGTCGAGAACTTGTAACCACGACGGTATTCAAACTTGTCGACGGCCTTCATCAGGCCAATGTTGCCTTCCTGAATAAGATCCAGGAACTGCAGGCCGCGATTGGTATATTTCTTGGCGATGGAAATAACCAGACGCAGGTTGGCCTCGACCATCTCCTTCTTGGCACGACGAGCCTTGGCTTCCCCAATGGAGAGCTTGCGATTCACTTCCTTGAGTTCGCCCACATCGAGCTGAACCATGCTCTCTTCAAAAGCAATCTTGCGCTGGGAGCGGGCAATATCGGCACGCAGTGGCTCCAGTCGGTCAGCGTACTTGGGGAAAGCTTCCTGAAACTCATCCAACCATGACTTTTGCGACTCATGCCCCGGAAACGACTTGATGAACGTCTTGCGCGGCACCTTGGCCTTCTTCACGCATAGCTGCATGATGGCCTTCTCCTGAGCGCGCACCTGTTCGACACTGATACGCACCTGCCCGACCAGGCGCTCGAAGTGTTTAGGCACCAGCTTGATCGGCGAGAACAGCTCTGCCAGGCGGGCCTGTTCAGCTTTCACTTCCGGGCTACCGCGACCATGTTTGGCAAAAGCAGCCTCAACGGCCGCATTCTGCTCACGAATCTGTTCGAAACGTGCCCGTGCCTCTTCAGGATCCGGACCACCCTCGTTGGCCGACGAATCTTCTTCATCGTCATCAGCGTCGACATCATCATCGCCGAGCTCGGTCTGTATTTCCGGCTCCTCGATCACTTCAGCCTCGGCAACGCCGGGAATGCCTTCATCAGGGTCGATAAAGCCGGAAAACAGATCAGAGAGACGCCCTGGCATCTCTTCATCCTGTGTCGCATCGTAGGCATCCAGAATCGATGCCACCGCACCGGGCAGATAAGCCAGTGCCGACATGACTTCACGGGTGCCTTCTTCAATACGTTTGGCTATCTCGATCTCGCCTTCACGGGTCAGAAGCTCAACCGTCCCCATTTCGCGCATATACATGCGCACCGGATCCGTGGTTCGGCCAACATCGCTTTCCACTGCAGCCAGGGCTGCCACTGCTTCTTCAGCAGCGGATTCATCCGTGGAGTGATCCGACATCATCAAGGTGTCTTCATCTGGCGCTTCTTCAACAACACTGATGCCCATGTCGTTGATCATGCCGATGATGTCTTCCACTTGATCCGGATCAGCGATATCCTCGGGTAGATGGTCGTTGACCTCAGCATAGGTAAGGAAGCCTTGTTCCTTGCCCCGCGCGATCAACTCCTTCAGACGTGACTGCTGCTGCGCATTTCCAGCCATAGAAACCCTATCTCGACGAAGAAGAATGAAGCACCTGAAACGCTGGACGTATTACGTCCAACAAGCCGAACAGTATAGCGTTAGCAATGGGTATTTTTCCAGCTTGGCATATTTGCGCGGTGTTTCAGGTGTGTTAGTTTGTCCTGTTCGGCCAGTGTCTTTCGACATGACCTTTATGTGGTGATGTTTCCGCGGAATTCAACCCCGCCTGCTGATCTCTAGCGCCGGGTCAGCTCCCTGATCAATTGGGCGAGACGCTGTCTCTGATCGGCATCCAGTTTTTTTCCTGCCTTTTCCTGCTCGATAAGCGCTGCATACTCCTGCTCCGGCGAACGTTTGCGCTGTGCCTGCTGCAGATGCTCAATGATACCCTCCACCTCGGCTTTGCGCGTTTCCCGGGGTATCAATAGCTCCTGCTGCGCCAGGGCCGTCAGCCATTGCCCCTGGGTGCTGCCCTGAAAATGCGCCAATACGACCTGCGGGCTACGAAAGCGGCCTGCCTGCAACAGCACAATCAGCTCCCTGCACAGGCTGCCCTCTTCATTGTCCGGCAACCATTCCAGCGAGTCGCCAACAACGTCAATCAATACGGGTTCATGCAGCAACAGCTGGATCACCCGCTCAATGGGTGACAGGGCTGATCGCCGCTGGACACCTGACAAAGGCGCCACGGCAGAATGCGCTGACTCACTTTCAGCTGACGCACTGGACGCCTGCTGGTTCACCGCAGGCAGCCGACGCGCTTGCTGCTGATGAAGCAGGGTATTCAGCTGAGCTTCTTTCAGCCCGCTTCGCCGCGACAACTCTTCAAACAGCAATGAACGCAACATCCCCTCGGGCACCTTGCTCAGCGCTGCCAATACCTGGCTGGCGAAACGCTCGCGGCCTTCAACAGCATTCAGGTCACGCCCTTGCGCCGCCTGTTCAAACAGAAACTCGGACAGCGGCATGGCGCAGGTCACGCGATCCCTGAAGGCCTGAGCCCCTTCACGACGTACCAGATCATCAGGGTCATCGCCTTCCGGCAAGAACAGAAACCGCGCCTCACGCCCATCAATCATCTGCGGCATCACCGTTTCAAGCGCTCGACTGGCTGCCTGACGGCCAGCTCGGTCACCGTCAAAGCAGAACACCACTCGACTGACCATACGAAACAGCCGCCTGAGGTGATCTTCCGTTGTTGCCGTCCCGAGGGTCGCCACGGCATTTCGAACGCCAAACTGCGCAAGCGCCACCACATCCATATAACCTTCGACAAGGACCAGCTGTTCCAGTTTCTCAGGTGCCTGACGAGCCTCATAAAGGCCGTATAGCTCGCGCCCTTTATGAAAAACCGGCGTTTCGGGAGAGTTCAGATATTTGGGTTTGGCATCCCCCAACACCCTGCCACCAAAAGCGATGGTCCGACCGCGCAAATCGCGGATCGGAAACATGACCCGGTCACGAAAGCGATCATAGGTGCGCCCTGAATCCTCGTGGTGAATCAATAAACCGTACTCAATCTGCACGGCCTCGCTGACACCTTTTGCAGATAAGTGCGTCTTGAGCGCATCCCATCCTGCTGGAGCGTAGCCCACGCCATAGGTTTTCACCACCTCCGGCGATAGCCCGCGCTGTTCCAGATAGGCCTGGGCAGCCTGCCCTTCCCGCATGACGATCCGCTCCCGAAAGAAGCTTGCCGCCAGCTCCAGCAGGTTGACACCCTGGTCACGTTTTTTCTCTCGCTCCCTGGCTCTGGGGTCGTCGCCACCTTCGCGAGGCACCTCAATCCCTAGCCGGCCGGCCAGTTGCTCAACCGCCTCTGGAAAGGGCAGCTTGTCGTACTCCATCAGAAAACGCAGAGCGCTGCCGTGAGCACCGCAACCAAAGCAATGATAGAACTGCTTGTCAGCGCTAACCGTAAACGATGGTGACTTTTCCTGATGGAAAGGGCAAAGGCCAGAATAATTACGCCCGGATTTTTTAAGCTGTACGCGCTCACCGACCACCTCGACCACGTCGATGCGGCTCAACAAATCATCGATGAAGCGCTGGGGAATCTGGCCTGCCATAGAAACGCGGATACTCGCTGGGTCGATGCACAGCTTCCGGGAAACTGGCTTTTTTCAGCTGTCTGGGTAACACCCACCCTCATTCATTATCTGTCATGAAGGCATTAACCGGACATCTGTCAAAACAAAAACAAGCGGCCACCAGAGTGGTAGCCGCTTGGCATCCTTCTAGAAGCGCTTTCTGAAAAGAAAACGCTTCCGGTACGGATCAATAGAGACGTTCGAAACGCTTACGCTCACGCTGAAGCTTCTTCGCGTGACGCTTGACGGCAGCGGCCGCTTTGCGCTTGCGTTCAGCAGTCGGCTTTTCGTAGTTCTCACGACGACGCACTTCAGAGAGAACGCCGGCTTTTTCGCAAGAACGCTTGAAACGACGCAAGGCGACGTCAAACGGCTCGTTATCACGTACTTTTACAGAAGGCATTAAGCACTCACCTACCTTAAGGAGTCTTGAGTTCGGATAGCCCGTAGATCGGCAGGACGGGTAATGCACATTGATTACCCTACCCAGCTTATACGGACCTGTTTTACAGCGCACAATAGTTTAGTGGTGAATACAACACTTTGCAAACAATCCCAGCTCAAAAGCCAGATCGACCGCATACAAAAACCCACCCAGCTGGTATTATAACTGACGCTTCAGGGCAGACTGTTATCGTGCTTATGCTTGTTTTTCATGCCCTTATCCTTCATTTTATCCCGATAATGTCAGGACTCCCCCATGCGTGTACTCGGCATCGAAACATCCTGTGATGAAACTGGCGTGGCCATTTACGACACCGCCTATAGCGGTGGCAAAGGCTTGCTGGCCGACGCCCTCTATAGCCAGATGGACATGCACGCCGACTATGGCGGCGTGGTGCCTGAACTGGCCTCCCGGGATCACACCCGCAAACTGTTGCCGCTGGTAGAAGAAGTGCTCGCCGAGGCCGGACTGACCCGCCAGGCGCTTGATGGCATTGCCTACACGGCTGGGCCTGGTCTGGTGGGCGCGCTGATGGTGGGGGCGGCCACGGCCCACGGCATGGCTCGCGCGCTGGACATTCCAGTATTGGGCGTTCATCACATGGAGGGCCATCTCCTCGCGCCCATGCTCGAAGACGATGCCCCCGAGTTCCCCTTCGTTGCCCTGCTGGTCTCCGGGGGCCACACCCAGCTGGTCAGTGTTGAGGGTATCGGCCGCTACCAGCTACTGGGGGAATCCGTGGATGACGCCGCCGGCGAAGCCTTTGACAAGGCCGCCAAGATGCTCGATTTGCCCTACCCTGGCGGCCCTCATGTCGCCAGGCTTGCCGAACAGGGCGACCCCAAACGCATGCGCTTTCCGCGCCCGATGACCGATCGGCCCGGGCTTGATTTCAGCTTTTCCGGGTTGAAAACGCACACCCTGACCACCCTACGCGAACTGCAATCAAAAGGCGCTCTGGATGGGCAGACCCGCGCCGATGTGGCGCGTGCCTTTGAGGAGGCCGTCGCCGACACCCTGGTCATCAAGTGCCGCCGCGCGCTGGACCAGACCGGCCTGAAGCGCATCGTCATGGCTGGCGGGGTCAGCGCCAACATTCGACTCCGCGAACGCCTGGCGGTGGAATGTGAAAAACGCAACGCCAAGGCCTACTACCCCCGCGGGCGTTTCTGCACCGACAACGGCGCCATGATTGCCTACGTCGGCGCACAGCGCCTGGCCGCCGGCGAATGCGATGCCCCAGGGCAGATGCAGGCAACGCCACGCTGGCCGCTGGACCAGTTGCGTGAACCCAGCGCCTGCAAGACGGCCTGAAAACGACCCTTGCACAACGTTTTCCGACCAGGGTGGCTGTTGTTTCATCAGTGGCTCACGTACAATTTTGGCTCACTGCCGGGGGGAGTTTATGGACTGTATTTTTATTGAAGCGCTCAAGGTCGATACCATCATTGGCGTGTATGACTGGGAGCGAACCCTTCATCAGTCGTTGTGCCTGGATCTGGAAATGACCACGGATATCCGCCCGGCAGCCACCCGTGACGATGTCAGCCTGACCCTGGACTATGCGGCGATTTCACAACGCATCCAACATTTTGCCGACGAGCACCAGTTTGCCCTGATTGAAACCTTTGCGGAGAAGCTCATTGAGATACTGCGCGATGAATTTCCGATTACCCAGGTTAAATTGACGGTACGAAAGCCGGGGGCCGTGGCGGCAGCACAAAGTGTCGGATTAACCATCATCCGCGGTGAGGCCTGACGATGGCGTTGATTACCCTGAGCCTGGGCAGCAATATTGCCCCTGTCGAACATATCCGGCTATGCCTGGACGCCCTGTATAAGTCCTTTGGTGAGCTGCAGATATCCCGGGTATTTGAAAGCGAACCGGTAGGCTTCAAGGACGCCCGCAACTTTTACAATTTAGTGGTCGCCTTGCACAGCGATTGGGCACCGGGTGAGCTTCAGGCCTGGGCCAAGGCGCTGGAAGCCCGCCACGGGCGGCGCCCGGACACCCCCAAGTTCAGCCCCCGCGCCCTGGATATTGACCTGTTGACGGTCGGCAACCTGCATGGAACGGTGGACGGCATTTTGCTGCCCAGGGCAGAAGTGACCCATAACGCCTTTGTGCTTCAGCCCCTGGCGGAACTGCTGCCCGAACAATGCCACCCGATCTGCGGCACATCCTACGCCGCGTTATGGGCACAATTCGATCCGGGTAAGCAGCGCCTCTGGGCGGTGGATTTTACCTGGCAAGGTCGGCGGATCTCCCAGGCTGACAGACCTCTTGCCTACGCAGCCGCCCGCTAGGCTAACCGAGCCACCTGTCAGGCACCTGCATCAGCCAGACAGCCGGCGATCGCTTGCTGGCGCTGGGTTTCCAGTGCCCGGCCGATCTCAGCGCCTTTCAAGCCTCTGTCTACCAGCGCCCTCGGGCTGATCGCCGCCGCATCTCTCCAGGCCCGATGCAACATCACCGCAAGTCTATCAGTCACCAACAACGCCACCAGCGCCAGTTGGCCCTCTACCTGTGCTGGCTTGCGCCAGGCATCCAGCTGGTTCAGCCAGGCCAGCACCGACTCTGCAGCGGGATAAGAGTGCTGCCAATGGCTCAGGTACCCCTGTGTGAGTGCCACCTGAACCGCCAGTCGTGCCACTGCATTGGGTAGCTTGAGTCGTTCGGCCAAGGCCTCACGCTGCTGGTCAGTCAGCACTGAAACCAGTCGCGCATAGCGCCAATGGGCCTGACAGATCTGCATATCCAAGCCGCCCGTTTCCGGCACCGTTGCCATGGCTGCCAGCCCCTGTGCCAGAGGGCCACCATCAAGCTCAGGCCACCAGACAGGCAGGGCCTTGCACTGCTCAAGAGCCTCGAAATATGCCTGCGGTGTCGGCTCGCCCAGCGCTTTCTCGGTTTCCACCCAGACGCGCTCCGCGGCCAGGTGCGTTAGCTCACCGCTTTCGCTGACCTTTGTCATCAGCTCAAGCGTGGGTGCGGCAATCTGAAAACCACGGCTTGCATAGCGGGCCAGAAAGCGTGCGGTGCGAAGAACCCGCAGTGGGTCTTCGCTGAACGCCGCTGAGACATGACTCAACAGACGGTCCGCCAGGTCCTGCTGAGCATTAAAGGGGTCGATAAGCTGGCCGGCAGCATCTTCAGCCATGGCATTGATCGTCAGGTCACGGCGACCCAGATCCTCTTCCAGGGTCACCTCCGGACTGGCATGAACTTCAAAACCACTATAGCCATGGCCGGACTTTCGCTCTGTTCGCGCCAGGGCGTATTCCTCTGCCGTATCCGGATGCAGAAAGACCGGAAAATCCCGCCCGACCGGCTTGAACCCCCGGCGCTGCATTTCCCGGGGCGTCGCGCCGACCACTACCCAGTCGTTGTCATACACTGGCCAGCCCAACAGCGCATCGCGCACCGCACCACCAACCCGATAGACCTTCAACCCGTTAAGGCGTTTATCCAGAAAAAACCCGCTCATGCTGTTCCGTTCTTTTGGTTGGCAACGGCGATACGCTCACCGCTTTCCAGTTTCAGGGCCGTCAGGCTTCCCCCCCAGGCGCAGCCGGTATCCAGCGCATCTACCGGGATCCGAGCGCCTGGAGTTTGCCCGTTCAGCGCTGCCCAATGACCGAACAGCAGATGAGCGTTGTCCTCACGGGGGTACTGAAACCAGGGGGCATAACCTTCCGGCGCACTTTCCAGCCCCTGTTTGGCAGCAAAATCCAGGCGCCCCCGGGGTGAGATAAAGCGCATTCGGGTCATCACATTAACAATGCAGCGCAGACGGTCCATACCTTCCAGAGAATCCTGCCAGCGGTCAGGCTGATCGCCGAAAAGCTCGGCCAGAAAGGCGCCCGAATGCTCACTGCGAAGCGCCATTTCCACTTCCTTACCCAAAGCCTCAGCCTGAGACATTGACCACTGCGGCAGAATGCCCGCATGGGCCATCAGGGTCGACTCCTTTCTGACGCTAAGCGATTGCTGCTGCAGCCAGTCCAGCAGAGGCTCACGGTCCGGGGCGTCGAGAATTGCCTCCAGTGTATCCTTTTTACGCAGCTTACCCTTGCCGCGCGCTACCACCAGCAGATGGAAGTCGTGATTGCCCAGCACACAGCGGACGGCACCCCCCAGCTGGCGAGCTTCACGCAAGCATTCCAGCGAATCGGGGCCGCGATTGACCAGGTCTCCCACCAGCCAGAGGCAGTCATGCGCTGGATTGAAAGCGAGCTTTTCCATCAAGCCGACAAACGCTGAATGACTGCCGTGAAGATCACCGATCACATAAGTGCTCATCATGACTCCTTGTTGATAGGGGATATAACAGGGCGCAATGGCGGATCAGTGAATCGCCAGCGGTGTTGCCAGCCGGAAGGGGGCAATATCAACATCAAAGGAACGCTGGGTCGAGGTATCCAGCAAGGTGTAGGTACCTTGCATCGTGCCGACCGGCGTCTGAAGAATCGCCCGGCTGGTATAGCGAAAGCGCTGCCCCGGGCCAATCAGAGGCTGCTGGCCCACCACGCCCTTACCACGGACTTCCTGATGCTCACCGCTACCCTGGGTGATTTTCCAGTAGCGCGCCAGCAGCTGCACACTGTGCGGGCTTTTATTATCCAGGGTCACCCGATAACTGAACACATAACGTCCCTGGCCCGCATTCGACTCGTCCGCCAGGTAGTGGCTCACCACAGAGACATGGATATCAAGCACACTCACGACTCACCGCCTTGCACCGCATCATCAGACGTCACGCGGTTAGCTATCCGCACATACTCCTCAACGTTCAGGGTCTGGGGACGACGCCCCGGGTCAATACCAATATCTTCCAGAGTTTCGGCGCTTACCCGGCCCTTGAAGTTGTTGCGCAGCGTTTTACGCCGCTGGCCGAACGCCATCTTGACCAGCGCAAACAGCTGCTCGGTATCGTCGGCGGGATGGGGAATCACTGCATGTGGCGTCAGGCGAACAATCGCAGACTCCACCTTGGGGCGCGGCACGAAGGCTTCCGGCGGGACAATAAACAGCTGCTCGACCTGACAATGGTATTGCGCCATGACCGACAGCCGACCCCAGTCCGGGCCTCCTGGCTCGGCGGACAAGCGCTCGACCACTTCCTTTTGCAGCATGAAGTGCATATCCGCCACAGCGCTTTCCGCCTGCAGTAAATGCACAATGAGGGGCGTGGAGATGTTGTAGGGCAGGTTGCCCACCACCCGCAGTGCCGGACCGCTGCCTTTCAGGGCGGCAAAATCAAAGGTCAACGCATCACCTTCATGGATCTCGAACTGCGGATAGTTGAAAAACTTGACCCGCAGGCCGGGAATGAGGTCACGATCCAGCTCGATCACCTCCAGCTTGCCGGTGGCTTCCAGCAGCGGCTCGGTCAGCGCTCCCTGGCCGGGGCCGATTTCTACCAGGCGATCCTGGTCACGCGGACCAATCGCGCGAACAATGCGCCCGATGATGCCCGGGTCGCGTAGAAAGTTCTGGCCAAAACGTTTGCGCGCGCGGTGCTGCGGGACTTGAGACATTAAACAGGGTTCCAGAGGTTGATCATGAAGATTGACTGGCCGACTGGGTATCCGCCAATTGGCGGGCCAGACGAATGGCCACTTTTAGGCTATCCGGCGATGCCATGCCATGCCCGGCCAGATCAAGCGCTGTACCGTGGTCCACTGAAGTACGCACCATCGGCAGGCCCAGGGTAATATTGGCCGCACTACCAAAGCCTGCGTATTTCAGCACGGCCAGACCCTGATCATGATACATGGCCAGTACTGCATCGGCTGCGGCCAGATGACGTGGAGTAAACAGGGTATCGGCCGGAAAAGGCCCGCGCACATCCAGCCCTTCTGCCTGGAGTGCCGCCAGGGTGGGAATAATGATGTCCAGCTCTTCGCGGCCCAGGTGGCCGTCCTCGCCGGCATGGGGGTTCAGGCCACACACCGCGATTCTGGGGGCCGCAATCCCGAACTGGCGGGTCAGGCCCTCAGTCAGAATGCGGCAGACTCGGCGGATACGTTCAGCGTTGACGGCATCAGCCACCGCTCGCAGCGGTAAGTGAGTGGTTACTAAAGCCACGCGCAAGCTGCCATCGTGTTGCCAATCATTGGCTCGGGTATGCAGGGCATCATCAGTGGCCAGCAGCATCACCACTTCTTCCTTGTCACAGGCATCACGCAACCATTCCGTATGGCCGGTGAACCCCGCATAGCCCCCGTCAATAATCACGCCCTTGTGCAGGGGGGCGGTAGTCATGGCCGCGGCCTGCCCGTTGCGGCAGGCATCAACGGCAAGCTGCAGGGTATCTATCACGTAACCCGCATTGGCCGGGTTCAAGACGCCTGGCTGGCAAGGCGCTCCCAAGGGGCAGTGCCAGACGGCCAGTACGCGATCGCCTTCAGGCACTGGATCGCCCGGCTGGCAAGCTAACAGAGTGACTGCCAAGCCCAGCGCTTCAGCCCTCGCTTCAAGCAAATGGAAATCCGCAATCACGACGCAGTTGCCAGGCAACTGGTTATAGGCTGCCAGCATCAACACCAGTTCTGGGCCAATACCTGCGGGCTCTCCACCGGTAATCGCGACGGGCAAGGCCATTGAGGCAGACGCTTGCACCACCATCAGAGCCGCTTTTCCACAAAGGCCTGTTCACGAATCTCACGCTTCCAGGTATCCACTTCCTGATTGGCACGGCGCTGGAAGATGGCCTGTCGAACCTGTTCACGCATATCTTGATTACTAACCGACGAGCGCCGACGATCCAGCACTTCAATAATGTGGTAGCCAAACTGCGAGCGTACCGGCGAAGACACCTCACCCACGTCCAGTTCACTCATGGCTTCATCAAACTCAGGTACTGTCTGCCCGGGACGTAACCAGCCAAGATCACCGCCATTGACTGCACTCCCCTGATCGTCGCTCATTTCAAGCGCCACAGTGGCAAAGGACTCCCCCTGCTCCAGCCGGGCCATGGCCTGTTCGACAAAGGCCTGCGCCTGGGATTCACTGCGCCCGGAGCCCACCCCGACCAGAATATGGCGCGCGCGCGTCTCGGCCTGATTGACATCCCCTCCGCGTTCCTCAAGGAAACGTTCGACATCACGGTTAGTGACTGACACCCGCTGCCCCACCTGACGCTGCTGCACCTGCCGGGTGAGCATTTCCCGACGAATTTCTTCACGCACCTGAGCGAGGCTGGTACCTTCTGCTTCCAGACGGTCAGCAAATGCCTGGAGCGTCATGTCATTGGATTCGGCAATATCGCGCACCTGACGATTAAGATCGGTATCATCAATACTCAGATTGGCATCACGTGCCATTTGCAGCTGGATTTCTTCCAGCACCATCTGATCCAGTACCTGTTCCTCTATCTCGTCGCGGCCTGGAGCATCTTCGCCCTGAGCACTGATCTGGTTGATCGCCTGATCCAGGCGCCTGTCAAGATCACTGCGCATAATGGCACTGTCGTTTACCACCGCCACGATGCGATCAAGCATCTGGCGTTCACCGCCTGAAAATGACTGGGCCAACACACTGGAAGACACCACCAGGGTACCCGCCCCCACCAACAGCGATAATACACTCCCCCAGGCAAGGTGTTTCGTCCGGCGCAGCCAGCGCTTGCCACGCGTGCCTGTCATTGAATGGATGAAGGTTGACGTATTTGCATTGTGGATCATTGAAACGGTCTCTTTCTTGAGTCCTGAACAGTTAAAGCGCCGAGGGGCGATAACCAGGAATTGTGCGTTCAAAATAGTTGTCTGCGTCTTGCCCGACGCCACCCAGGCCGTGAAGTACAAAGCGCAGGAAAAGGCCACGGTCGTTAAAGTCATCAACAACCTTTGCCGTGTCGTTGTCATCTACCCAGCTTCGCCAGACCAGCTGCAGGCCATAACAGCAGTTGTTCCATTGTACGCCGGCGAGCTTTTCCAGTGCACGGTTGTTGGTCTGGTCATGCAGGTAGCGGCCAATCAGGTCAATCCCGGGGTTGGCTTTCCAGGCGAAGGACAGGTCCCACTCTTCGCGGTTGTAATCACGAAAATTATCGTCACCCCGGTCAAGCGCCGGGTCGAAGCCTTCGATTTCCCAGCGGTAGCCCAGGTTCACCACGTGGCCATCGGAATGTCGGTATGCAATATCGACGCCCGATCGCTCAGTACGTTCCCGCTGATCATCATAAAGCCATTCGGCCGATGTGCTCCAGCGCTGGTTGATCTGCCACTCAAGCCGGGAAACCAGAGGTGAGCGGTCTCGAGTCGCCTGATAAAAGCGTTCTGGATTGACGTTCGTACTGGTATCCGGCTGTTGCGGTAACGATTGATCATTGCCGTCGATCCCCACTCGCCGGTCAGAGAAATAGATACTCTGGCCAACGCCCAAACTGAGGTGCTCCTGGCTATTGGCATTTTCTATCAGACGCGATTCCAGCCCGACCGACAGGCGATTGAGATCCCCCACTCGGTCATTACCGGAAAAGCGTTTGGGTGACCACAGCTGATCCCACGAAAATGCCCGCTCGCGGCTGTCAAACTCCGGCATGTCTACCTGATCCGTGCGCGGCACAAAGGCATAGTTGAGGCGGGGCTCCAGGGTCTGGCGGTAACCGCGCCCGCCCAGCGCCAGTTCGCGTTCAAAGTTCAGGCCGGCATCAACGGAGGTGATGGCCACACTGCGATCAGGCGATGTATCCCGTGAGGTCTGAAGGCTGCCGTAATCCAGGGCATAGGCGGTATGCCAAAGCTCAGCGCGGGGTGCCAGATAGCCCCAGGGTTTTTCATAGCGCCAGCCCAGGACAGGCGCCAGGTGCACCCGGCTGCCATTGGCCGCTTCACGAATCGGTACGTCGCGCTGATCCACATCCCGCCAGAAATAGGTCGCATTACTGTACCATTCGGCATACTGGCCGGCATCTCCGGTCCAACTGGCCGCTGCGGTCAGGCTGGGCAGGCGGTAGAAAGGTTTGTCGCTGTCACTGAGTGGATCGTCCAGACGTTGATAGCCTTGCATGCGGGCATCCAGGCGCCAGCGTTCACCCTGATAATCCACCTGGGCCAGCCGCTCCATACCGGAACGCTCGCTGGATCCGAAATTATCACTGAAATCGTTAAAATAGCGTCCATCACTTGCTGCGCCGTAGCGTAACCGGTACGCACTGGCGGCACTGATACGTCCACTGTGCTGCACATCCAGATACCAGCGATCCTGCCCTTCATAGCGGTTGGCATCCCCCCCGGAGCCACCGTTATCGCTGTTGAGCCAGGCGCCTTCCAGGGTGCCGCGCCCGTATTGATCAGTCAGGTAGCGATATTGACCGCCCAGCAATAGCCCGCGATCACTCAGCCAGCGCGGGGTAATGGTGGCATCCTGATTGGGTGCAATATTCCAGTAAAACGGCTGGGTATAATCGACTTGCTGATTGGAAAAACTGACCGATGGCGACAGCAACCCCGTCTGACGACGGTCGTCAATCGGAAAGCGTAGCCAGGGCCAGTAGAAGACTGGCACCCCCTTGACCTCCAACCGCGCATGACGGGCAACCCCGAACCCTTCAGCCTGATCAAGGCGAATATCACCACTGACCAATTGCCAACTATCCTGACCAGGCTCACAGGTAGTAAACCTGGCTTCCCTCAGGCGGTAGGACTGCTCACTCAGTTGTTCCAGCTGGCGGGCCTCACCGCGGACGCGCTGTTCATAAAGCACATACTCACTGTCTTCAATCGAGCCGCGATCCTGCTCCAGGTACACGGTGGCTTCTTCCCCGCGCAGCAGCGCCTTGCCATCACGCAGTTCGAAATCACCCTGCGCCTCAACCCGTTCACGATTGACGGGCACAAAGAGCCGTTCTGCCTGAAGTTCCCTGTCACCCTGACGCAGAACAACGTCTCCCTGCAACAAGGCCTCGCCATCAGCGGCATAGTCGGACCTATCCGTTTCAATCCCGATTTCACGCAAGTTGCGGCCTTCGGGCAACCGGTAGGCAGGCATGACATAACGCCCACTGCATACCTGGCGGCGTGCCTCTTCCTCGGCCCAGGGCTGCCAGTCCAGGCGGTTGGCTTCTGCCGGCTGGGCAACCGATGTTGTTGCAGCGCCCGCCAGAAGCCCCCCTGCAAGCGCCATTGGCATAGCCCGCAAAATTCGCTGGCCCATAATCATTATCCTTGGCATCGAGAAACGGTATTATACAGCTAGCATAATGCCCGACCAGCCAGGAGCTTGCATGTCTTCATTGCGGATGACCGCCCTTACCCGCTGGGTTGCCCAGCAGCACGGCCTTGATATGGATGAAATCAATCTGCAGGAGGCAGGGGGGGACGCCAGTTTTCGGCATTACTATCGCCTGACACTGCCGGATGGCAACACCCGGATAATCATGGATGCCCCGCCCGGCCAGGAAGACTCCACCGCGTTTGTCAACATCGCGCAGCAGTGGCAGGCCGGTGGGCTGCCGGTTCCGCATGTGTTTGCCAGCCATCTGGAAGAAGGTTTTCTGCTGCTGGAAGATCTGGGCGACACGCCACTACAGCAGCGCTTTAATGATCCGGCCAGCGTTCACTACCACACCCACAATGCACTGACACTGATTGGCGAATTACAGAATCGTGCCTCCCCTGAGACACTGCCCCGCTATGATAGCGACCTGCTGGGCCGTGAACTGGACCTCTTCCCGACCTGGTGTCTTGAGCGATGGCTGGCCATGCCCGCTCCAAGCCAGTGGCCAGCACTCCGCAACACCCTGATTGAACAGGCGCTGTCGCAACCGGTTGTCAGCGTTCACAGGGATTTCGATGCCATGAATCTGATGGTGCATCACGACAAGCTGTATATGATTGATTTCCAGGATGCTGTGGCTGGCCCGCTGAGCTACGATATGATCTCCCTGTTGCGGGGACGCTATTGGCGCTTCAATGCCGAGGAGTTTGCTGCTGCGGTTGACGCCTTTTACCGGCGTGCCCGTCAGGATGGGCGCCTGACCTCTCGCACCCGTGACGTCACCTTCCTGGGGCAGTGTCAGGCCATGGCCGCCCAGCGCTCCCTCAAGGTACTGGGCATTTTCTGCCGTCTGACGCTGCGTGATCACAAGTCGGGTTATCTGGCCCGTCTACCGCACTTTCTTGATCATCTGGAAGACAGTCTTGCAGCCCTGCCAGAACATGCTGGCTTCGCTCACTGGGTGAGTGAACAATTGCGCCCGGCCCTTGTTCAGCGTTGCGTTGAAGCCGCCTCAATGGAGTCAACATGAAGGCCATGATACTGGCGGCCGGCCTGGGTAAACGCATGCGCCCCTTGACCGATGCCTGCCCTAAGCCGTTGTTACCCGTGGCTGGCAGACCCTTGATTGTGCATCACCTCCATCGCCTTAAGCAGGCGGGCATTCAGGAGGTAGTGATTAACGTCAGCCATCTGGCTGATCAGATCATGGAGGCGCTGGGTGACGGCAGCCAGTTCGGGCTCAGCTTGCAGTTCAGCCGCGAAGACGCTCTTCTGGAAACCGGGGGTGGCGTCCGCAAGGCGTTACCGCTGCTCGGCGACAGCCCTTTTTTACTGCTTAACGGCGATGTATGGTGCGAAGCACTGCCCAAGCAGCAAGTCTTGCAGGGTAATGATCTTGCCCATCTGATGCTGGTGGATAACCCTGCGCACCATCCAGAGGGCGATTTCAACCTGGCTCATGGCCGTATTCAGGTGTCAGGCCAGCCAAAGCTGACCTTTTCAGGCCTGAGCATTATTCATCCAGCACTGCTGGCAGAGCAGCCCCTGGAGGCTTTTGCCCTGGCACCTCTGTTAAAAGACGCCATGCAGCAAGGGCGTGTCAGCGGTGAACACTTCAATGGGCACTGGGTCGACGTTGGCACCCCCCAACGGCTCAAGGCACTTGACCGGCAGCTCAACCGTCAATAAACCATCAATCTTCACGTCTCACCACACCTCAACCAATGGAGTCTTACCAATGAAGGCACTCGTTAAATGGACAGATGGCCGTCAGTTTGTTGCCGAATCTGGCAGCGGTCACAGCGTGGTCGTTGACGGCCCACCGGACCACGGTGGGCGCAACACCGGTCCGCGTCCAATGGAAATGCTGCTAATGGGCATGGGCAGTTGCACCGCCTTTGATGTGCTGAATATTCTCGATAAAGCTCGGGCAGATGTCACCGATTGCGTCGCCCAACTGGAAGCCGAACGAGCCGACAGCACACCCTCGGTATTCACCCGTATTCACGTCCATTTCGTGGTGACCGGCAACAGCCTCAAGGAAAAACAGGTGCAGCGGGCGGTCGAACTTTCGGCTGAAAAATACTGCAGTGCCTCTATCATGCTGGTCAACGGCGGCGTAGATATCACGCATTCCTTTGAAATCCTCGCTGCCTGAAATGTTTTCAACACAAAATAATGACTTGCTGGGTGCATCATGTCGCTCAGCTGGGCATAATACGCGCGCTTGTGATTAACGGCGTTTAACCGCACAACAAGTCAACCGGTTCCGGCGCAGGCTCGTCGGGGTGTCTTCATCCGCCATAAGGAGGTTCGGACATGTCAGATAGTCTCCGACTCCATGGGTTTAACAACCTGACAAGCTCTTTGAGCTTCAATATCTATGACATCTGTTATGCCAAGACCGAAGAGCAGCGGTCTGCTTATATCGATTATATCGATGAGCTATATAACGCTGAACGCCTGACCCAGATTCTCAAGGATGTGACCAATATCATTGGCGCTCATGTGCTGAACATCGCCCGTCAGGATTACGAGCCACACGGGGCCAGCGTCACTATTCTGATCGCAGAGCATGAGCTGGAGGAAGCAGCCCTGGAGCAGATAGAACCCGGTCCCGGGCCACTGCCAGAAACCGTGGTTGGCCACCTGGATAAAAGCCATGTCACGGTGCATAGCTATCCGGAGTCCCATCCGGATAATGGCATCAGCACGTTTCGGCTGGATATTGATGTTTCTACCTGTGGCCACATCAGCCCGCTGAAGGCCTTGAATTACCTGATCCACAGTTTTGATTCCGATATTGTCACCATGGACTATCGGGTACGCGGCTTTACTCGTGATGTAGATGGCAAAAAACTGTTTATCGACCACGAGATCACCTCGATTCAGGATTATCTGGCTAACGATACCAAAGAGGCCTATCAGATGATTGATGTGAACGTGTACCAGGAAAACATGTTTCACACCAAGATGCTGCTCAAGGATTTCGACCTGGATAATTACCTGTTTGGCACCTCACGGCGCGATATCACCTTTGAGGAAGCCCGCGATATCGAAAGCCGCCTGCGCAAGGAAATGCTGGAAATTTTCTATTCCCGCAACATGTCCTAGGGTTTGCTTCATAGCACTACCATGATCTGAAAAGCCGGGTCTCCCGTATGGCGGTCCCGGTCTTTCGCGTTGGCAAGCGAGGGACTGTCAATGGCTGCTCAGACAATGCAACCTAATAGATTTTCTCTTCGCCTGGCGGGCGTGTCTTGAAGCGGCGGTGCAGCCACAGATACTGCTCAGGGTGCTTAAGAATTGCCTGCTCAATGATGGTATTGATGCGAGAAGCATCAGCCACTTCATCACCGCTGGGAAAATTTTCCAGCGCGGGAAGCCACTCGATGGTATAGGAGCGGTTATCCGGGTTGCGGTGGAACATCATTGGCACTACCGGCGCACCGGTCATACGGGCAATCTTGGCGGTCAGTTTGATGGTCGCGGCCTGCTGGCCAAAGAAAGGTGCGAATACGCTGACATCACGCCCGAAATCCTGGTCCGGCGAATACCATACGATACGCCCGGCTTTAAGATGACGCACCACACCACGCAGATCATGGCGGTCGATGGTACGGCCAAAGGTACGCGAACGTGCTCGGGTCATGAAATGATCAAACAGCGGGTTGTTATGCGGCCGATAAACCACATCCGCTGGGTAAAACAGCGAATGCAGGGCGCCCCCCAGGTCCAGCGTCGAAAAGTGGATGCCAATCACCAGGACACCACGCTTGTGTACCAGCGCTCTGGAAAGATGATCCTGGTTGATTCGGCTCACTCGATGGCGCAGGTCTTCCGCATTCCGACACCAGGCAGTGGCCGTCTCGATCAAACCAATGCCGTTAGCAAGAAACGTCTCTTTAACCAGCGTTGCCTGCTCAACGGCCGTCTTATCAGGAAAGCACAAAGCGATATTGGTTTCGGTGATCCGTCGGCGACGTTTCGCCAACCGCCAGGCCAGGCGACCAATGGCCTTGCCACACCCGATTTTCATCGGCCATGGTAACCAGGCCGCCGTATACATGGCACCTATCGCCAACCAGGTGAGCCAGTAGCGGGGATGAAAATAGGCAGGTGAGAAAGCAGATTTGGCCATGACTGATTACATTGCAGTGGGTGAAGAAGGCGGACAAGGGTGGTAGCGACGCGGCACGCGCGGCAGGACACCGGTCAGCAGTGTATAGCTGATGGTGTCGCAATAGCGGGCGACATGATCAACCGGCAATACCGCTCCATTGGCCGCCCGCCCCCACAGCACCACTTCACTGCCGATACGCGTATCAGGCACATGGGTGACATCCACGGTCAGCATATCCATGGAGACCTTGCCTGCAATCCTGGCAGGCTGACCATTCACCAGCACTGGGGTGCCGTCAATGGCATGACGATCGTAGCCATCACCATAACCGGCCGCCACCACAGCCACTTTCGCACGCCCTGGCGCTCGCCAACGACCGCCGTACCCTACCGGCTCGCCTGCTTCCAGTTCGCGGATCGCTATCACTTCCGAACGTAATGTCATCACCGGAGCCAACTGGCGCGACGTGGCGTTGGCCACTTCCAGCGGGTCACTGCCATACAGCATGACGCCGGGCCGATTCCAGTGGCCGTGGGCAACAGGGTGGGCCAGGGTAGCCGGCGAGTTGGCCAGACACATAGGCGCATCCAGACACTCTGCCAGCGCCTGCAGCATTGTCATCTGGTATTGCAGGTAGTCAGTATCTTCAGCATCAGCAGTGGCAAAATGGCTCATCAGGTGCAACGCTGTCACCTGGGGAGCCTGTGAAAGTGTCTGCCATATCTGCTCGGCACGTGGTGGGGAAAACCCCAGGCGGTGCATACCCGAATCGACTTTCAGCCATACCGGAATTGGCTGGCGCGGTTTAAATGCCAGCAGTGCGTCCAGCTGCCAGTCGGTATGCACCGCCATCCATAGGCGATGTTCATCCACCAGCGCCAGCTCCGAGACCTCGAAGATACCTTCAAGTAGTACGATCGGCGACTGAATGCCTGCGTGACGCAGGACAAGCGCTTCTTCGGTACTGGCCACGGCAAAGGCCGGTGCCAAACCTTCAAGCGCACGGGCACATTCAATGGCACCATGGCCGTAAGCATCCGCCTTGATGACAGCCACTGATTGGCTGTGCGGTGCGCACTCACAGGCCAGACGGTAATTATGACGCAGGGCACCAAGGTCGATTTCAGCCACTAGGGGGCGCATACGCTTGCTCACAACAGGATTTTAACAGTATCAGGGGCAAGCCGGGCCAATGGCGTGACGGCTCTCGATTTGAACCTGGAAAACCATTATACACACCCGTACCCGCATGGCGGCGAGTAACAGGCAGTCTTTTGAACCCTGCAAAACGTCAGGCCTGGATCACGATCAACTTTCGAAAATAGCATCCAGCGATAGGCCCTGCTTTTCCAGCGAGCGGCGCAATTTCTTGAGTGCCTCCACCTGGATCTGGCGAACGCGCTCACGCGTCAAGCCGATTTCCGCACCAACATCTTCAAGCGTCGCTGCTTCATGCCCCCGCAGCCCGAAACGCCGAACCACCACCTCACACTGCTTTTCGCTCAAGTCACTCAGCCAATGATCCACATGGGCTTTTACATCCCCATCAACCAATAGCGCTTCAGGCCCATGATCTTCATCATCGGTCAACGTATCCAGCAGGGGTTTATCACTATCACCGCCCATGGGGTAGTCCACCGAGGAAACCCGCTCGTTCAGACCCAGCATCTTCTTGACGCTCTCCACCGGTTTATCCAGGTGCTCAGCGATTTCTTCCGGCGTAGCCTCGTGATCCAGCTTCTGAGTCAGCTCGCGCGCAGCGCGCAGATAGATATTGAGTTCTTTGACAACATGAATCGGCAGACGAATGGTGCGCGTCTGATTCATCAGGGCCCGTTCAATGGTTTGGCGGATCCACCAGGTGGCATAGGTCGAGAAACGAAAACCACGTTCAGGGTCGAATTTCTCGACGGCCCGAATCAACCCCAGGTTGCCCTCTTCGATCAGATCCAGCAGCGTCAGACCGCGGTTCAGGTAGCGCCGCGCAATCTTGACCACAAGACGCAGATTGGACTCGATCATCCGTGAACGGCCAAGCGGGTCTCCCTTGCGTGCCAGACGGCCGTAATAAACCTCTTCTTCCGGTGTCAGTAACGGCGAAAAGCCGATTTCATTGAGATAGATCTGGGTCGCATCCAGGCTTTGACGAGGCGCTTTACCCTCCCGCCCCAGGGCTTTCTCGAAGGCATTTTCCTCGGCAGCAACCGTCTCTTCATCCGCCTCACCCAGGGCTTCTTCCACGGCATTCAGGTCTATATCCTGAAGATCCTGTTCCAGCATGCTCATCGCTTTCCCCCATCATCTCACCATGTTTATGCCACCGGGCCTATCATTTCAGATATGAGCGTTGATATCCCGAAGATGCAAACTTCTGCTTGACGCACGAAACGCTAGAGGCTGGTTTTATAGTCGCAATTATTAGTATGTACCCTGTGAACCAAGCTTTAGGCCCGATATGAGCACCGGGCCAGGCCTGAATGATGCACTCAGCATGCTGACAGAATGATTACCGCCCTGGTAAATACGTCAAAGGATCTTCCGGCTTACCGTCCTTTCGTATTTCAAAATGCAGCCTTACCCCTTCGTCAGAGCTACTGTTTCCCATGGTGGCAATAACTTCCCCGCCTTCAATCACATCATTTTCCTTTACTCGCAGCGTGTCATTGTGAGCGTAGGCAGATAGATACTCATCGTTGTGCTTGATCAATATAAGGTTGCCATAACCTCGCACACCGCTGCCCGCATACACGACAACACCAGGCCCAGCTGCCATTACAGATTGCCCCTTTTGTCCTGCGATATCAATCCCGGCAGTAGTGCTTCCGCCTTCACCAAAAGTCCCAACAACATCACCTTCTGCTGGCCATTGCCATTCAATAGTCTCTGCTGGCGTATACGTCCGGTCGCTGCGATCTACTGACGCCGTCTGGCTGGGTGCGGCATCCGCCTGCGTTTCGGTTTCGGTTTCGGTTTCGGTTTCGGTTTCGGTTTCGGTTTCGGTTTCGG
>NZ_VMQS01000024.1:21436-36404 GCF_007625055.1 Halomonas sp. | reverse complement strand
TCAGTAGAGCAGGGCAAACAGCTTGCGCCGGTAGGTCACGGTGAGCGGATGCTCGGCACCCAGGGCATCGAAGACCTGAAGCAGGGTCTTGCGCGCGGCATCATCGCCGTAGCCGCGGTCGCTTTTCATCAGGGCCAGCAGGCCTTCCAGGCCCTGCTCGTAGTCGCCGTCGGCGACCTGGCGTAAGGCGCGCTGGAATTGGGCTTCACTGTCGTTGCGCTCTCCCAGGGCGGCCACTTCCTGATGGGAAAGCGCCTGTTCAGCAAATTCAATGCTGGCGCGCACACCGCGAGCAGGGGCGGCATCGCGCTCTTCCGGTGGCAGGTTGTCCAGCACGCTGCGGGCATCATCGCCACGGCCTTCTGCCACCAGTGCCTTGGCCAGCCCCACCTGGTAGGCGTAATGCTCGGGGTACTGTGAGGTCAATGTCTGATAATGTTCGCGTGCAGTGGCGGCATCGCCAGCCTTCAGGGCTTCTTCTGCCAACTCTTCAGGGCTTGCCGGTGCGTCTTCAGGGGGCTGGAAATAACGGCCCAGCCATTCGCGCACGTCTTTTTCCGGCAGCGCCCCCTGGAAGCTGTCGACCAGGCCGCCCTGGCTGACCAGTTTGACATCCGGCACCGAACGTACGCCCAGCTGGCCAGCAATCTCCGGGTTGGCATCTGCATCAAGCTTGGCAAGAATGAAGGCACCGGCGTATTCGACGGCCAGTTTTTCAAGCACAGGCATCAGGGTCTTGCAGGGTTCGCTCGCGGGTGACCAGCTGTCGAGCAGGATAGGTACCTGCATGGAGGCTTCCAGTACCTGCTGGATATTGCTGGCATCCAGGTCAATGATGACGTCTTCGCGGCGGGGTGCTGGCCCAGAGGTGGCGTCTGATGCCGCCGTAGGCGATGGGGTATTGTTGGCATCAGGGCTGATAGGGGCCGTTAAGGCTTCGCCGGTGCGTGGATCAATAATTGACATGGTGTCACTCTAGGCAGAAAGAATTTAAGCATGATATGCAGGCAAGCGCGGCGGGATTCAAGTCGCCAAGTGAAAAATCACCTTGGGAGCTTACGTGAATAATCGTCAGGATGTGCATGATCAGGTGATGGAATGCCCCGAGGCAATGCGCCGTGATGCGTTATGCTCGTTGGCCGCAGCTCAGGACAGTGCGGGGCAGCGAGCGCTGGCAGCCGCTATTCAGGCCTTTACGCAAACGCCTGCCCCGGATTGGAGCGGGCTTTTGCATCATGCGGCCAACTATCCAGCAAGAGCGGTCTGGGTGCAGCCTTTCCCCGGTAACATGGCTCAACTCTGGCGTCCCCAAGGGGAAGACGCTGAGGCCCACGCGCTACTGCAGGCGGCAAGAAAATGGGTGGAGGCGCATGCAATCCGCCTTTGCCACTGTGTGGTCATGCCGAACAAGCCAGCACAGGCAGCGCTTCTGTCAGCGGCGGGCATGCAACGGGTGGCGCCTATACGCTATCTGAGTGCCGCATTGAAACATCACAATGCGCGTGCATCGCACGTCATCCTGCGTCCCTGGTGCGAACTGGCTCCATTAGCGGCTCAGTCACTTATCGAGCAGGTGCAGCTGGATTCATTGGATAGCCCACTGATTAGCGAGGCACTGGGGGCGGCGGAGCTGCTCCAGGGGTTCTATCGCCAGTCCCCGCAAGCGGATCGACACTGGTTTGCGGTGTATTCATCGCCACATGACTTGCAGCCAATCGGTGTTCTGTTAATGGTGCTTCGTCAGGCGCAGGGCGTCATGGAAGTCCTGTTGATGGGGCTGGTGCCGACATGCCGAAGGCAGGGGCTGGGGCGTGAGCTACTTCAGGCAGCGTTTAACTATTCAGCACAACCAGGTGTAACGCGGCTGGTGCTTACCGTTGATGCCACCAATACCCCCGCTCGATGCCTGTATGAGAACGCCGGTTTTCACCCTTACCACAGTGAGGATATCTACGCATGGGTTCACACGCGCGCGGGGTAACAATATTGTTCCTGTTATAGGCATAAACGAGCGTTTAATTTATCCTGTTCCATTATATCCATAGAGACTTTTCTTTACGCGTTTATCAGGGAACTGCTATGCCCAAGTTAACCATGCTGCTGCTCGTCTTGCTGTTGGCAGGATGCGGTGAAAACAGCAACGACTCTGCTCAGCAGGAATCATCGCGATGGGTGAAAACCGCCGAG
Organism: Halomonas sp.; assembly: GCF_007625055.1. Classification (GTDB taxonomy): domain Bacteria; phylum Pseudomonadota; class Gammaproteobacteria; order Pseudomonadales; family Halomonadaceae; genus Vreelandella. The sequence goes on along the minus strand of NZ_VMQS01000024.1, from coordinate 34,217 downwards.
CTTACGCCTGTAGAGCAGCCCATGCTGATGCTGACGGGCGTGGTACGTGCCCGTTACGAAACGCCTCAGGCGTTTCGGGTCAGTGGCCAGGTGGCCACCCGGCATGTGGACGCCGGCCAGCGCGTTAGCCAGGGCGAGGTATTGTTTACTCTGGACGACAGCGATTTGCAGGAGGCACTGACGGCTGCCCGGGCAGATGTGGCGGCGGCAGAGGCCTCAGTGGCGGTCAGTCAGGCAGACCTGGAGAGGGACCGCCAGCTGTTGGAACGCGACTTTCTCAGTCAGCAGGCGTTTGAGCGAGCAAAGCTGGCTAACCGTGAAGCACTGACGCGAAGTGATGCTGCCCAGGCGCGGCTGGAGCAGGCCCGTAACGCCCTTGACTATGCCACCCTGCAGGCCGAGGCCGATGGGCTCTTGATTGATGTGGTGGGTGAGCCCGGGCAGGTGGTCGCCACCGGGCAGGCAGTCGCGACCCTGGCCCAGGAAGGGCGACGAGAAGTGGAAGTGGCGTTTCCCTCTCATATGCGCCCACCGGCCGAAGGCGCACTGTTATTGGACGACCGTCAGATCTCCTTGTCACGTCGCGAAGTTGCTGGCGCCGCTGACCCGGCAAGCCGCACCTGGCGCGCCCGCTATCAGCTGGAGGAAGCCCTGCTGACGGACTCCCTGGGAGAAGTCGTGCAGACCCGCTTCCCCATGGATAGCCTGCCGGAAGGTGTTTTTCAGGTGGCCGTTGCAGCTATCGATGAACGTGGCGATGGCCCGCAGCTATGGCAGGTAACCGATGGGCAGGCGCAGCCTGTGGCGATTTCGATTGAACGCATGCAGCGTGATCACGCCTGGGTGCGAGGTGAGCAGTTGCGCGATGGGATGGAGGTGGTTGCGCTGGGAACCCACCTGTTGACTCCCGGGATGGACGTGCGCCCGCTGGCGCAGGAGGAGGCTCAGTGAGTTTTCCCAACCTCTCAGCGCTGGCGGTACGTGAGCGGGCAGTGACCCTGTTTTTCCTGATTATCGCTCTGCTGGCCGGGCTTTATGCGTTTGCTTCCATGGGGCGTGCCGAAGACCCGAACTTTACGGTGCGTGTCATGATGGTGTCCGTTGCCTGGCCGGGCGCAACGCCGGAAGAGCTACAGGAAAGCGTGGTCGACCGGCTGGAAAAGCGTATTCAGGAAGTCGAAGACCTTTACCGGATTGAAACCACCATTCGTCCTGGGCGGGCGGATATGCAGGTGGAATTTGAGGATTACACGCCCAGCGAAGAAGTGTCCGAACGCTTTTATCAGGTGCGTCGGCGCATGCAGGATGAGGCGCCCCAGCTGCCGGAAGGCGTGGTAGGCCCGCTGATCAATGAAGACTTTGGTGATGTCTACTTCTCACTGGTGGCGCTGACCGCACCCGATATGCCAATGCGAGACATGGTGCGCGAGGCCGAAGAGATTCGTGATCGCCTGCAGCGTGTGGAAGGCGTCAATAAAGCGCAGGTGCTCGGCGAGCGTGAAGAACGCATGCATGTCGATTTTGATCTTTCCGCCCTGCAGAGTCTGGGTATTTCACCCCAGCAGGTGTTTAGCGCCATAGAAGCACAGAACACCCTGCTACCGGCCGGGCGGGTGGATACTCAAAGTGCGCGCCTTTATGTGCGCATCGACCATGATATTGCAAGCCCTGAGGTGCTCTCGGAAGTGCCCATCCGGATTGGTGAGCGCCTGATCCGCCTGGGTGACATTGCCAAGGTATCGCGCGGGTACGAAGACCCTCCCAGCTACCTGGTCCGCGCCTTTGGTGAAGATGCCTTACTGCTGGGCGTGGTGATGGAGGAGGGTGAAAACGGCCAGGCATTTGGCGATCGCCTGGCCACCTTCTGGCAGGAAGAACGTCAACGCCTGCCGCTGGGGGTATCGCTGCAGGTGATGACCAACCAGGCAGATGCCATCGATGGGGCGGTGAACCTGTTTCAGGTCAAGTTTCTGGTGGCGGTTGTTGTGGTGATGCTGGTCACCATGCTGGCGGTTGGCTTGCGTGCCGGTATTGTGGTGGGTATTGCGATTCCGATCACCCTGGCGCTGACCTTTGTGGTCATGAAAGCCATGGGGATCAATCTTGACCGCATTACCCTGGGGGCACTGATTATCGCCCTGGGGCTGCTGGTGGATGATGCCATCATTGCCATCGAAATGATGATCGTCAAGATGGAGCAGGGCTGGCAACGCCTGGACGCCGCCTCCCATGCCTGGAAAGTGACTGCCGCGCCCATGCTGTTTGGCACCCTGGTCACGGTGGTCGGATTTGTGCCAATCGGTTTTGCCAAGTCAGGGGTGGGCGAATATGCCGGCAATATTTTCTGGGTACTGGGAATATCGCTGCTGATTTCCTGGCTGGTGGCGGTGGTGTTTACCCCCTATCTGGGGGTGAAAATTCTGCCTGACCAGAAAACTCATCACAGTGAGGAAGAAGCCTATCAGTCGGCCGGTTACCAGCGACTGCGCGCCTTCATCAGCGGCTGTGTGCGTTTTCGCAAGAGTGTGGTCGTCGTTACGTTGGCATTGTTAGTGGTGGCCATTGCCGGCATGGCAGGCCCCGTGGAAAAACAGTTCTTCCCCAGTTCTGATCGCCCCGAAGTGTTGATCAGTGTTTATCATCCCCAAGGCAGTAGTATCGAAGCCACCAATGCCACGACCCGACGTCTGGAAGCCTTGATCAATGATGCGCAGGGGGTTAAATCGCTGTCTGCCTATGTAGGAGCCGGGGCGCCACGCTTCTTTATTTCGGCTAACCCGGAGCAGCCCAACCCGGCGTTTGCCAAGCTGATTGCCGTTGCGGACGGCGTTGAATCCCGCGATGAGCTGATGGCCATGCTGCGTAAGCGCATTGAAGACGGCGAGTTTCCTGAAGCGCGAGTGCGGGTGGAGGCGCTGCTGTACGGCCCGCCGGTGGATTGGCCGGTCAGCTTCCGGGTGCTGGGCGATGACCCGCAACAGCTGAGAGCCATTGGCCATCAGGTACGTGAAGTCGTCAAGGCGCATCCGGCCACCCGTGACCCGCATCTGGAATGGGATGAGCGCGCACCCACCCTGCATCTGGATGTCGACCGCAACCGGCTGCAGCTGATTGGCCTGACCCCGGACGATGTGGCCCGCCAGTTGCAGTTCCAGCTGGATGGGGTAACGATTACCCGGCTGCGTGACGGTATCCGTCTGGTGCCTGCCCTTGGCCGCGGCGCTGCCCAGGATATTGAGGATGTGCAGAGCCTGGAGGTGCTGACCAATGATGGTCAGCGGATCCCCCTGACCCAACTGGGAGACCTTCGGGTAGCGTTTGAAGAACCGGTGATCAAGCGCTACAACCGCCAGCCGTTCGTGGCGATCAATGCCGATGTCGAGGGTGCCCAGCCCAATGATGTGACCCAGCAGGTCTGGGAGGATCTGGCCGCGCTGCGTGACGAACTGCCCGCAGGTTATCGCATTGATACCGGCGGCTCGGTGGAGCAGTCTGCCAAGGCTCAGGCCTCCATTCAGGTGCTGCAACCTTTGATGGTCGTGCTGATGCTGATTTTCATCATGCTGCAGATGCGCTCCTTCGCGGGCACCTTTATTGTGGTGGCGACGGCACCGCTGGGCCTGATTGGCGCGGTCGCCGCCATGCTGCTGTTCAATCAGCCGTTTGGCTTTGTGGCCACCCTGGGGTTGATTGGCCTGGCAGGCATCCTGATGCGCAACACCCTGATTCTGACCCAGCAGGTGGCGGATAACATCAAGGAAGGCATGCTGATGCGCCAGGCGGTGGTAGAGGCTGGTGTTCAACGTGCCCGGCCAGTGGTGCTGACGGCGCTGGCCGCGATTCTGGCCTTTATACCGCTGACCATGGACAGTTTCTGGGGGCCGCTGGCCTACGTGCTGATCGGTGGCGTTGCGGTGGGCACCCTGATCACCCTGCTGTTTGTGCCGGCGCTTTACGCCCTCTGGTATCGCATTGAGCAGCGCGGTTAACGGCTGGCCTGCAGGCAGCCGCTGACCACCAGAAGCCCCGCCAGTGGCAGCTGCCAGTTCAGCGGGGTGGCGCCGGTGATCACCAGCAAGGCGGCTGCCAGAATCGGCACCCCATAGGCCAGGCTGCCAATGGTTGCACTTGGGCCGCCGCGTAGCGCCTTGTCCCAGGCGACCATGGCAATGCCGAACGGCCCCAGGCCCAGCGCGATGCCGGCCCACAGGGCGCTGTCGCTGGGTACGCTCAGGCGTCCTTCCAGTGCCAGGGTGGCCAGTGCACTCAACAGGCTGGCAATCAACAGCAGGCGCGGCAGATACGGGGTCAGGGTGATGGGCGACGCCTGCCCAACCCAGGAGTATAGCGCCCAGCAACACGCTGCCAGAAAGGCAAAGCCGTAGCCGTTAAGCGAGGCGTCATTAAAGGCCACACCCTGTTCGGGAAGCATCAGCAAGGCGGCCCCTGCGAACGCAATCATGGCGCCGCTCAGGCTGCGCAGTCTTATTCTGCCCAGCTGCGTCCACTGGCTGAGCAGCACAAACAGCACCGGCCAGGTGTAGGTAATCAGCGCTGCCTCCGAGGCCGGTGCCTGGCGCATGCCAATAAAGTAACTGCTCACTGCGCCCAGAATCAGCAAGGGGACCCCTGACCACAGGCTGAACCGCCAGCCCAGGTGAGTGATTTTCTGCCCCTGGCTTTTGCCTAATGGCAAGGTGGCCAGCGCTCCCGCCAGCAGGGTCAAAGTGGTCAGGCTTAAGGGGGAGGCGCTGCGCGCCTGCTCGGCGAGCAGCGGTGCCGTGGCCCAGAGTGCAATGGCGACAACCGCCGCCAGGATACTGACCGGAAATACGCCAAACGAACGCGTCAGCTGCATGAAAGACTCCTTACCTGAGAGATCCTGAAAGCGGCGCTGTTGGCCGCTGATGCAAGATACCCGCTGGCAACGCATCACAAAATCAATCATTATTGATACAAACCATCAATAAATGTGATCCATGCGTGCACGTACTTTTGACCTTACCCTGCTACGTACCCTGGTGGCGATTGCCGACACCGGCAGCGTGACGGCGGCCTCCAAGCGCTTGGCGTTCAGCCAGTCGACAATCAGCATGCAATTGAAGCGTCTGGAGGCGCAGCTGGATTTGCGTCTGCACGAACGTGAAGGGCGCCAGGTGCGTTTTACCGCCGATGGCGAGCGGCTTTTGACGCATGCGCGGCGGCTGCTGGCGCTCAATGATGATGCCTGGCAGGACATGCAGGTACACCAGGTCAGTGGTGAACTCAGGCTGGGGATCCCTGAGGATTACGCCCCCTTGCTGCCGTCGGTGTTTTCCTATTTCCACCAGCTGTATCCCGGCGTGGGGCTGGAGGTGATCTGTGGGGTCAGCGCTGATCTTGTCGAGCGGGTGCGCAGTGGCGACCTGGACCTGGCACTGGTCACCCGGCAGCGAAACTCACCGGGCGGGGAGGTGATCCGCCGTGAACCGCTGCTCTGGGCGGTGGGGTTGAGCTACCAGCCCTTGTTGCGTGACCCTTTGCCGCTGGCGCTCTATACCCGTGGGGCGGATGTGTTTCGGGAAGTGGCCGAGCAGTCATTGCAGAGTGCCGGTCGACGCTGGCGGGTCGCCTATACCAGTCAGTCGATGACCGGGCTGGCGCCGGTAGTGATGGCCGGGTTGGCGATTGTCGTAGTGACGCGCAGCATGTTGACGCCAATGCTCAAGCCGTTGGATGAAAGCAGCGGCTTACCGGCGCTGCCGTCCATTGAGCTTGCCTTGCACCGGGCGCCGCACCGCCCCTCGGAGCCTGCGCGGCGCCTGGCCGAGCTGATTCACGAACAGCTGGCCGACGGTGAGCCGTGAGCACCTTCAGGCGTTAACGCACCAGCGCCTGCAGGGCTTCGATCAGGTAATCCATTTCGTCGTCAGTGCCGATGCTGATTCGCAGGAAGTTGCTTAATCCTGCCTTGTTGAAGTGACGCACCAGAATGTCGCGTTCACGCAGGCCGGCAAACAGCTGGGCGCCGTCGTGGTCCGGGTGCTGTGCCAGCAGGAAGTTGGCCTGGGAGGGCAGCACCTCGAAACCCAGAGTCTCCAGCTGATGGCGGGTGCGCTCGCGGGTGGTGATAACCTTCTCGCGGCAGGCGGCAAAGTGGTCACTGTCCTGGAGAGCCGCGATGCCCACGGCGCTGGCCAGGCTGTCGACCGGGTAAGAGTTGAAGGAATCCTTGATACGCTCCAGGCCTTCGATCAGTTCTGTTGAGCCCATCGCAAACCCCAGACGCAGCCCGGCAAGGCTACGGGATTTGGAGAAGGTGCTGGTGACCAGCAGGTTAGGATAGCGCTCGATCAGCGTCACAGCACTTTGTGTACCAAAGTCCACGTAGGCTTCGTCAACCAGCACCACCCGGTCGGTGACTTTATCTAGCAGACTTTCCAGTGCTGCCAGGCTATGAGTGTGGCCTGTCGGGGCGTTGGGGTTGGCGAAAATGACCCCACTGCGCGGCTGCGGCTGGCTCAGGGCCTCCAGGTCCACTTCCCACTCGGCAGTCAGCGGGTGTTGACGCAGTTCAATGCCAAACAATCTGGCATACACAGGGTAAAAGCTGTAAGTGATCGAGGGTGCATCCAGCGGTTCGCCGTGGCAGAAAAAGGCCTGAAAGGCAAACGCCAGCACTTCATCGGAGCCGTTGCCCACAAACACCTGCCGGGGGTCAACCCCATAGCACCGTGCCAGCTCGCTACGCAGCGCCATAGAGGCCGGGTCCGGGTAAAGGCGCAGATGGTCGGAGGCGAACGTGCGCAATGTTTCGCCCACCCCGGGCGCAGGGGGGTAAGGGTTCTCGTTGGTATTCAGCTTGATCACCCGCTCGGTCGGCTGCTCGCCGGGTATATAAGGGGTCAGCGACTGAACGGCGGGGCTCCACAGTTGGCTCATTAGTGTGTCCTGCTGGCATCAAATCGGTAACCTTCATGGTCGCTTGACGTCTTCTAAAGCGCAAGCATTGTTATGTTTTTGGGGTGGGCGTTGCACCTTGTAGCGGGTATGCTGTCATATGCGCTGAAAGACAGTGATACCCGACTGCGCTCGCCCAGAGCGTGTGAATCAGATACAAGCATTGCAAACCAAGGAGAGAACCATGCCGCTTAAACATCTATTTGTCGGTACGGCCATGCTGGCCCTGCTTGCCGGCTGTGCGTCAGGGCCAACAGATCAAGGGGCTGAGGGCTATGAGTCAGCAGAAACCAATTACCTGGGCTCTTTGCCGTGCCGCAACTGTGACGGTATCGAACTGGACGTCACGCTCATGGGAGAAGAGTCGCAGGCACCGGAAGAGCGCACTTTTACGCTTGATGCGACCTATCGCAATCACCCCGAGAACCCCCCGGCGGAAAACTATGCAGGAAATTGGGAGACTCTGACAGGCACGCCTTCCAATCCGGATGCCACCGTTTATGAGCTGACGCCAGACGGTGAAGGCCAGACCTATTACTTCCTGCGCATCGACCCAGAGACCCTTGAGCTGATTGATCCGGAGCGCCGCCGTTTTGAAAACAGTGAGCTGCTGCGTCTTCAGCGCCAGTAATCAGGCCGTCAGGTAGTGGCGATCCAGTCAGAGTAGTGACAGAAAAGGCGGCTTCGGCCGCCTTTCGCATGTTCCAGCCACTCGTTCTGGTCACCCGGATGATTGTCGTTCGTGTTGATATTGTGACATTGCAGGAGCAAGCCAGTGGCCAAAGCCAAAAGCGCCTTTGTATGCACCGAGTGTGGCGCTGAGTATCGTAAATGGCAGGGGCAGTGCAGCAGTTGCCAGGAGTGGAACACTCTGAGCGAAGTGCGCCTGGCACCTACCCGGCCGGGGGCTGCCAGCCCGTCTTCAAGCAGTGCCGGACGGGGCGGTTACACCGGATCTTTGTCCAGGGATGTGGTTGATCTGGGTAGCGTCGATCTAAGCGAAGTGCCGCGCCTCAGCTCCACCTTCAGTGAATTTGACCGGGTACTGGGCGGGGGCCTGGTGCCTGGCTCAGCGGTCTTGCTGGGCGGGCACCCGGGCGCGGGAAAATCCACCCTGCTGTTGCAGACCGCCTGCAAGCTGGCCCAGCAGCGCCGGGTACTGTATGTCACTGGGGAAGAGTCACTTTCCCAGGTGGCGATGCGTGCCCATCGGCTGCAGCTGCCCACCCAGGGGCTGAAGATGCTGGCTGAGACCAGTATCGAGACCATCCTGGCGGTTGCCGAACAGCAACAGCCTGAGATTCTGATCATTGATTCCATCCAGACCATGCATCTGGAAGATATCAGCTCGGCGCCGGGAGGCGTGGCCCAGGTACGTGAATCCGCGGCCGCACTGACGCGCTTTGCCAAGCACAGTAATACGGTGCTGCTACTGGTAGGGCACGTGACCAAGGATGGCAGCCTGGCCGGGCCCAAGGTGCTGGAGCATATGATTGATGCCTCCCTGCTATTGGAAGGCGGTGCTGATTCGCGTTTTCGCACCCTGCGGGGACAGAAAAACCGCTTTGGCGCTGTTAATGAGCTGGGGGTGTTTGCCATGCTGGAGCAGGGCCTCAAGGAAGTTAAAAACCCCAGTGCGATCTTTCTCTCCCGCCAGCAGGAGCAGGCGCCGGGTAGCCTGGTGATGGTGGTCTGGGAAGGCACCCGGCCGATTCTGGTGGAAGTACAGGCGCTGGTGGATGAATCCGCGCTGGGCAACCCGCGGCGGGTGGCCGTCGGTTTGGACCCTAATCGCCTGGCCATGCTGCTGGCGGTACTGAACCGCCACGGCGGGCTGTTTACCGGCGATCAGGATGTGTTTCTCAATGTGGTGGGCGGCGTCAAGGTGCTGGAAACCAGTGCGGACCTGGCTGTGCTGCTGGCAGTGGTATCCAGCCTGCAGAACCGCGCCCTGCCCAGAGAGTTGGTAGTATTCGGAGAAGTGGGATTATCCGGTGAAATACGCCCGGTGCCCAGCGGCCAGGAGCGGATCAGCGAAGCGGCCAAGCATGGTTTTACCCGCGCAATTGTGCCGCGCTCCAACGCGCCAAAGAAGGCACCGCAGGGCATGGAGGTGATTGCCGTCGATAAGCTCTCCGATGCGCTTGAGGCCCTTTGATCTTGAGAGCAAAAGGCTATCAGACGTTTAGCCTGAGGTAGACTGATAATATTTGGTAACGGAGATAACGCCATGCATAACATTCGCTTGACGCAATACAGCCATGGGGCTGGCTGTGGCTGCAAGATCGCCCCTGACGTCCTGGATGGCATTCTGGCCAAGGCCGGGCCACCTGCGGGCGGCGAGCGACTGATCGTAGGCAACCAGGGGCGTGAGGATGCCGCCGTCTATGACCTGGGCGATGGTCGCGGCATGATCGCCACCACTGATTTTTTCATGCCGATTGTGGACGATCCCTTTGATTTTGGCCGCATCGCGGCAACCAATGCGATCAGTGATGTGTTTGCCATGGGCGGCACGCCTGTCATGGCGCTGGGCATTCTGGGCTGGCCGCTGGATAAGCTCTCGGCCGAGGTCGCCGGTGATGTATTGGCAGGCGCTCAGGCGGTATGTCGGGGGCTGGGGGTAGCCCTGGCGGGGGGGCATTCGATTGATGCGCCAGAGCCCATTTTTGGCCTGGCAGTCAATGGCCTGGTGGCGCTGGATCAGCTCAAGCTCAATAGTGGCGCAAAACCGGGAGACCTGCTCTACCTCACCAAGCCGATTGGTGTCGGCATGCTGACCACTGCCGAGAAGCGTGGTCTGGTGGAACCCGGGCATGAGAGCCTGGCCCGGGAAACCATGCTGGCGTCCAACCGTATCGGCGTTGATCTGGCCACGGTGAGCGGTGTACACGCCATGACCGACGTGACCGGCTTCGGCCTGGCAGGCCACCTGGCCGAGTTGTGTGGTGCCAGCCACCTTCGAGCGAAGATTGATTTTCGCAAGCTGCCGCGGCTGGCCGAAGCAGAGGGCTATCGTCGTCAAGGGGCGATACCTGGCGGTACCCTGCGCAACCACCAGGCGCTGGGCGATGCCTTGCCGGCCATGGATGAGTCTCACTGGCAGTGGTTGTGCGATCCGCAGACGTCAGGGGGCTTGCTGATCGCCGTGGACCCTGCCTGGCAGGATGACGTGGAGCGTATCGGCCGCCAGCATGGCCTGGCGTTAAAAGCGTTCGGTAGCCTGTCCGCTCAGGTGGGGCCGGCACTTATTGAGGTGGTTGGGTGACTATGCCTGATGACATGCCAACGCTGGCGGCGGATACCGCGCTGGTCGCTGACGAGCGCCCGATGATTGATGTTCGGGCGCCGGTAGAATTTGCCCAGGGGGCCTTGCCCGGTGCTGTCAATCTGCCCTTGCTGAATGATGACGAGCGCCATCAGATAGGTATCGCCTACAAGCAAAAGGGCCAGGCAGCAGCGATTGCGCTGGGAGAGACACTGGTCTCCGGGTCGGTCAAGGCAGCGCGTGTGGCTGCCTGGCGCAACTACGTGGAACAGCATCCAGAGGCGATACTCTATTGCTTTCGCGGCGGGTTACGTTCGCAGATTGCCCAGCAGTGGCTGGCCGAGGCTGGCGCGCTGCGCCCACGCATAGACGGTGGCTGGAAAGCCCTGCGCCACCACCTGAACGCGCGTGTGGATGGCGCCGCCCAGCAGCCGATGATGATCATCAGCGGGTTAACCGGCTGCGCCAAAACCGTGCTGATCAACCAGCTGGAAGAAAGCGTGGACCTGGAAGGCATGGCGCGCCACAAGGGGTCTGCCTTTGGGCGCTCGCCTGAGCCGCCGCCTGCCCAGATTGATTTTGAACATGCCTTGGCCAAGCGCCTGCTTGGCCTGCCGGGACCTTTGGTCATCGAGGATGAATCCCGCCAGATCGGCAGCGTCAATGTACCAGTGACCTTCTGGCAGGCCATGGAAAAGGCGCCGCGCATTCGCGTTGAAATGCCTCTGGACTGGCGCCTCGCGCAGCTGATCCAGGATTACATTATCGAACTGGAGCAAGCCTATACCCAACGGCTGGGGGAAGAAGAAGGCTGGCAGCGAATGCAGCAGCAGCTGGGCAATGCCCTTGTGCGCCTGAAAAAGCGTCTGGGAGACGCGCGCCTCAAGCGCTTGCAGCGTATGCAGGCCCTGGCCTTTGCTGCCCATGAACAGGGCGACCGCCAGGCTCATGAAGCCTGGCTGGCACCGCTGTTGACCGAATACTATGACCCTCTGTATCGCTATCATCTGCAGCGCCAGCAGGAAGCTGGCGCGCTGGAATACCATGTGGGTGACTGGGAAAGCTGTCTGGCAGCTACCCGGCAATGGCTGGCAGAACAGCAGGCGTCAGGCCGCTGAGGCGCTGCGCAACCACTGGGTCAGCACCCGGTCAAGCAAGGGCGCCAGGTGGGTGAAACGTTTGGGGGTGGCGAAAATCTCTTCATCGTCCTGTATGTAGTCGTTGAGTCCCGGCGGTGTTGGCGGTTCCCCCATCAGGTCGGCTGCGCTGGATTGAGTGACCTCCAGATGGCATAACAGCCCCACCACCCGGCCGGCATCCCAGGCGAAGCCCTGCAGCGGGGCTGCCGGGCTTCCGCCCAGCGGCAGTGCGTAATCCGGCAGGCTGAACACCTGGCGGTGCCACATAAAGGCATCAAACTGTTCGGGCAGGTCAAAAGGGCTGTCATCGGCCAGGGTAATACGGTGCCAGCCGGTTTCCGGGTAGGTGCCCGGCGCGCTGATGGCGCCCAGCGCGATGGCAATATAGTGGGCACCCAGGCCGATGCCCAGTAGGGGCTTCTGGCTATCGACCAGGCGCTGGATCAGTTTGTCCTCGGCCTTGTACCAGTCAGGCGGCTCCATGAGCAGGGTTTCGGGCCCATCCAGTACGATCAGTGCATCGCAGTCATTCGGGCGGGGCGCCAGTTCTCCATCATACAGATGAAAGACCGTAAAGCTGTGCCCCATACTGGTCAGCCAGTCGGTAATCCGTGCGGGGCAATGCGCCGGGCCGTGCTGTAGCAGATGAATATGCATGGTAATCTCCTCGCCGGCCAAAACGTTACAGGGTGCTGCCGTCGTGCGGCAGGGATGAGACAATAGCGCATCGCGACGGCGTCACCAACCCGGTGAGTGCCAGCGTCGCATAAAAAACCTGCTGGAATAAATCCCTGTTGGGACACCAGGTCAGGCGCATGCTAACAGGCTCATTTTCTCAGGATTGATTTATGGCTTCCAAATCCCCCGGTTTTTACCAGCAACTCCAGCAGCTGCCCCTATTTGCGCAGCAGGCCTTTATGGCGGCACTGTGCGAACGGCTGATGCCCAACTATGCGCTGTATGCGCAAACCACCGGGCAGGGCGATCTACACACCTTGCGCACAGTGCTTGACCTGGTCTGGGAGCAGTTGAGCGTACGCGGTGCCTCGATTGACTTTGCCCGCCAGGCGGAAAAGCTCGCCGAGTGTGAGCCGCCAGAAAGCGATGAAAGCTTTGGTGCCCGCCGGGCGCTGGATACGGTGGTGTCCGTGTCCTCGATTCTGGATACCCTGCAGGGGGAAGCGCCGGAAGCCGTGCTGGATGTCAGCCGCACCTCGCGGGCCGGGGTGCGCGCCTTTATCGAGCTGACAGAAGGTGAGGAGGACGCTCAGAAGCTGGCGCTGCTGATCCGCGATCATCCCCTGACGGAAGACGAAAACAACTTCCAGGACGCGGTGCTTGAAGCCGCCTCACAGCCGCTGGACGCCGCCGCGCTCAAGGCGTTGCGCCAGCTCGGACGCAACGAAGGAACCAGCAATCTGGGGCTATCATTGGA
>NZ_VMQS01000024.1:8260-21336 GCF_007625055.1 Halomonas sp. | reverse complement strand
CGTTGCGCCAGCTCGGACGCAACGAAGGAACCAGCAATCTGGGGCTATCATTGGATTAAAACCGAATACCGCCAGTGACCATAACACCTGCTGTACCAAAGATAACCAGGTCGGTTTCCAACCGATGCCAGCGCAGACCGACAGATGGCAAGGCGGCAGGCGCAACGCCAAAGTGATTAAAAGGAATCTTATCCCGATATTCGCCTCGGTAGCCATGCAATATGCCAGCTGTCAGCTTGGTGCGCGCTTCCAGGTGTTGTCCGCTTCTCCAGAACGGCCAGGATTTTCCGCCATAAAGATAGACAGAATCCTGGCCGAAAGAATTTTTGAAACGTGCTCCGCCTAGCAACCAGTTTTCATGATTATGCAGCTCCAGGCTAATCAGCTGCTGATGATTATTGTGCTCAGGCTCTGGGTTGAAGTGGCTGGTATACAGACTCGTTCTCAGCAAGATGTGACTCAGCTCGAACTGTGGCATCCAGTCCGACCTGTCAGCCTTTGCGGCTGACGGTAGGAGGCCAAAAACCAGAAACGCCATCCTGGCGAGGTGTTTTATCCGTAACATGGCAGTAATCGCTTTGGTGGCGTCGACAGTAGCCCTTAGAGGCGCATTTCGACGCCGCGTTCCGCCATATAGCGTTTGGCTTCAGGAATGGTGTATTCGCCAAAGTGGAAGATGCTGGCGGCCAGCACCGCATCCGCGCCACCCTTGATAACGCCATCGACCAGGTGATCCAGGTTGCCCACCCCTCCTGAGGCAATCACCGGCACGCTGACCGCTTCGGCAATGGCATGGGTCACGCCGAGGTCAAAGCCGCTTTTGGTGCCGTCGCGATCCATGCTGGTCAGCAGCAGTTCGCCAGCGCCGTATTCCACCATCTTCTGGGCCCATTCGACGGCATCCAGGCCGGTGGGACGGCGTCCGCCATGGGTGAAGATCTCCCAGCGCGGTGTTTCGCCTTCTTTGCAGACCTGTTTGGCGTCAATCGCGACCACGATGCACTGGCTGCCAAAGCGTTCCGCCGCTTCACGCACGAATTCCGGGTTGGTTACGGCCGCTGTGTTGATGGATACCTTGTCGGCACCGGCATTGAGCATGGTACGAATGTCATCGCAGCTGCGAATACCGCCGCCAACGGTCAGTGGGATGAACACTTCGCCGGCAATCCGTTCGACCATCTCGACCGTGGTGTCGCGGTCCTCGTGGCTGGCGGTGATATCCAGAAAGGTGATTTCATCGGCACCCTGCTGGTTGTAGCGCTGGGCAATCTCTACCGGGTCACCGGCATCGCGGATGCCAATAAAATTGACGCCCTTGACCACGCGCCCGCCATCGACGTCCAGGCAGGGGATAATACGCTTGGCAAGACTCATGCCTGGCCTCCTGTCAGCTGATCGCTCAATTGCTGGGCCTGAGTGACGTCCAGGCTGCCTTCATAGATGGCCCGGCCGGTAATGGCCCCCAGAATGCCGCTGTCAGCCACTTCGCAGAGTGCCTTGATGTCAAGCAGGTTGGTCACGCCGCCTGAGGCAATCACCGGCAGGCCGCCGTCTCGGGCGAGGGCGGCGGTGGCTTCTACGTTGACCCCCTGCATCATGCCGTCCCGGGCGATATCGGTATAGACAATCGATGAAACACCGTCATCGGCAAAGCGCTTGGCAAGCTCGGTGGCTTTCAGCGTTGAGACTTCAGCCCAGCCGTCAGTGGCGACATAGCCATCCCTGGCGTCCAGGCCAACAATCACATGACCAGGGAAGGCGCGGCACATTTCCCCTACAAAATCGGGTTCCTTGACCGCCTTGGTGCCAATGATGACGTAGGAAACCCCGGCGGCCAGGTAGTGTTCGATGGTCTCTGCACTGCGGATGCCGCCGCCAATCTGAATGGGCAGATCCGGGTAGGCCCGGGCGATGGCCGTCACTGCTTCGCCGTTGACCGGCTTGCCTTCAAAGGCACCGTTAAGGTCGACCAGGTGCAGCCGGCGGGCGCCGGCTTTTACCCAGCGGGCGGCCATGGCCACCGGGTCATCACCGTAGGCGGTGGCGTCGTCCATGCGGCCTTGCTTGAGGCGTACACACTGGCCATCTTTCAGGTCGATAGCGGGAATAACTAACATGATAGTGTCCTTGTCAGCGCCGTCAGGAGGCGTTCAGGGTGTCCAGGTAACAAAATTTTCCAGCAGGCGCAGGCCTGCACGGGAGCTTTTTTCCGGGTGGAACTGCACCGCAAAGGTCGATTCCCGACCAATTGCCGCGTGGGCCGTCGCCCGGCCGTATCGGGTGGTGCCAAACACCTCGGCGTCGTTGCTGGCGTCTACATAGAAGCTGTGGACGAAGTAGAAATGCTCCTGATTGTCGATGCCCGCCCACAGTGGGTGATCATGGTGCTGCTCAACCAGGTTCCAGCCCATGTGGGGCACTTTCAGGCGCTGATCATGGTCATCGCGCATGTCGGCAGGAAAGCGGCGCACGTTTCCCTTGAAAACGCCCAGACAGCCAATGCCACCGTTTTCCTCGCTGTGCTCCAGCAGCATCTGCTGGCCAACGCAGATGCCCAGCAGCGGCTTGGCCTGGCGAGCGAGCATATCTTCCACCAGCCCGCGCAGCTCGGTGCGTTCCAGTTCACCCACACAATCACGAATGGCACCCTGGCCCGGCAATACCAGGCGGGTGGCGCCGAGAATACGCCGAGGATCACGGGTGATCACGACATTTTCATGGGTCACATGCTCCAGCGCCTTGGCCACGGAGTGCAGGTTGCCCATCCCGTAATCGATGACGGCAATTGTCATAAAACGCTCCTTATAAACACCCTTTGGTAGACGGCATCTGACCCGCCATACGCGGATCTTCGGATACAGCCATACGCAGGGCGCGGCCAAAGGCCTTGAAAATGGTTTCTGCCTGATGGTGGGCGTTAAACCCTTTAAGATTGTCGATATGCAGGGTCACGCGGGCATGATTGACAAACCCCTGGAAGAACTCCGAGAACAGCTGGGTGTCCAATCGGCCAATCGTATCCCGGGTAAAATCAGCGTCCATGTAAAGCCCGGGACGGCCGGAAAAATCGACCACTACCCGTGAAAGGGCCTCATCCAGGGGGACATAGGCATGGCCGTAGCGGTAAATGCCCCGCTTGTCGCCAATCGCCTCATGGAACGCCTGACCCAGGGTGATGCCGAGATCTTCCATCGTATGGTGGTCATCAATGTGCAGGTCACCCCTGGCATTGATGTCCATATCAATCATACCGTGACGGGCGACCTGATCCAGCATATGGTCAAGAAACGGGATTCCTGTCTCACAGTTCAGTTGCCCTTCGCCATCCAGGTTGATAGTGACCTGGATCTGGGTTTCTTTGGTGTCACGGTTGACCGTGGCAGTACGCGCTGACATAACGTCTCCTGCGCCGAGGCGCATGTTGGTGGCTAGCCGCCGTTCCCTGTAGCGTTCAATATAAAGCGGCCACCAGCAGATAAATCGGGTCGTGCCAATGGCAAAACCGCTATTATAGTGAATCGGCCTGCCCATCCGCTACAATGCGTGTGATAACCAGCGCTCACGATGACCACAATAAAAGCAGCAAGATTGCCCAGGCCAAGAGGAATTCCAGCATGCCGGTGACATTACAGATCGTTGATCAAGCCAGATGGGACGCTGATGCTCAGGCCCAGCTGGATCTGGTGCGTATCTATCATGACGCACCGCAGGAAAGGATGCCTGCTGAAACGGTCGAATCCTTTATTGATCAACATCTGAGCGCGCAGCACTGCTTTGGCTGCGCCCACTTCAATGACCGCCTGCTGGGAGCGGTGGCCATGGTGAAAGGGGAAGACAGCGCCTGGTGGCTTTCGGATCTATGTGTTCGCAAGACAACGCGTCGGCGTGGGGTTGGCTCGCGATTGATGGCACTGTTGGCGGAATGGTCAATACGCCAGAATAGCATTTTACGCATTGAAACAACCACATTGCCGATGGCTGACCGCATGCTCCTTTCCAAGCTGGGTTATCGCCCGGTCAAGGGCGCGGACAAGGCGCCCGGAGTGACTGCTGATTGCGATTATGTCGAACTGTCCCTGGCGTCATCCCGTCAGTAGCGACAACGGCCCGGGTTCAATATTCAGTACCATGAGTGTTCAGTGCCGGGGCGATAACGGTCGCCCTGATGATCAAACCCAGAAGGAAACAGGGGAATGAAACAGCTACTTCGTATCTTACTGGCTGCGGTAGGGATTCTGGCAGTGGTGGCCGTGGCCGCCGTGGTTTATGTCACAACGTTTCTTGACCCGGAAGATTTCAAACCGCGGCTGACCGCTGTAGTGGAAGAGCAGACCGGCCTGAGCCTGGCGCTGGACGGGCCATTAACCTGGTCGTTCTATCCGCGCATTGGTATGCGGGTCGAGAAAGCAAGTGCCTGGTTGCCAGAGCAGGAAGAAGACAACGACCCTTTTGCCGCGATTTCCAGCGCTGAGGTCAGCGTGGCGTTTGGCTCCTTGCTGCGGGGTGATATCGCTGTGGATGGCTTGACCATCAACGGTTTGCGGCTGAACCTTGAGCGTGACGAGGAGGGGGAGGGTAATTGGGTTTCCCTGCTTGAAAGACTGTCCGAAGGCAGTGGAAAAGCCGAAACCGTGCTGGCACCGGCCAGTGCAGGGCCGCATGCAGATGCCGGTAATCTTGCCGTGGTGCTCAATATTGCCAACGTAGAAATCAAGGACGGCGATATTCACTATCGCGATGCCCAGGCAGGCCAGTCCTGGTATGTTGACTCGCTGAACGTCTCAGGCAGCAACGTCAATCCGGTGTCATCGTTTCCCATGAAGGCCATGTTTACCCTTGACCGTCACGACAGCCTGGAGGCCGAAGCATTGGAGCGTACACCCAATGCGCACAGTGAGGTCAATCTGGATACGCGCATCAAGCTGGCACTGGCAGACCAGCAATTCAGCCTGGAAAACGTCGCGCTCACTACCCGCAACCGTTTTGTGCCTGAAGGGGAAATACAGCAGCTGAACCTGTCAGCCCCCCGGATTGAGGCCGGGTTGGCAGAAAAGCGTCTGGCCGTTGAGCAAGGGGTGTTGGAAGCGACGCTGCGCAACGCTGACAACGCTGACGATGGGCTTGCGATGGCGCTGGACTTTGTCCTTACCAGCGATTGGGAGGCGCAAACGGCGACTATCAAGAAGTGGGAGCTAAGCGGCCCGGATGGCCTGCGGATGCGCGGTCATCTCAACGTTGAGCAACTGCTGGACAGCCCCCAATATCAGGGCAAAGTGACAGCTTCGCCCTTCAACCTGCGGGCCTGGCTTGAACGTGTCGGCACTGAGATGGAGACCGAATTTGAAAGCGCGCTGCGCGATGTCGCATTGACCAGCCCCCTGGAAGGCGACCTGTCGCAGCTGGCGTTGACCAGCCTGTCTCTGGTCGTGGATGACACCACTTTCACCGGTGAACTTTCCGCCGCCTTTGACGGCACCCGGCTGGCGTTTGACCTACAAGGCGATGAACTTGACCTTGACCGCTACCTACCGGCCTCTGTCGCTGCCCGGCCCGCACGCGATGGGCTGCTACGTCAGGCATATGCACAAGATCCGGCGCTACTCCCCCAGGCCTGGCTCAGTACCCTGGATATCGACGGTGCCCTGCAGTTAGGGCGTTTTGAATGGATGGGCCTCACCTTTGAAGAACCGGAGATGCGCCTGGTAGGTGAAGAGGGCCTTCATCAGCTTCAAGAGCTGAATGCGAGCTTCTATGGTGGGCAACTGAGTGCCAGCGGCGAACTGGATAGTCGTGAGCCGGTGATGACCTGGTCACTGTCGCCAGAGGTGGTACAGGTGGATGTGACGGCACTGCTGGAAGCATTGGGCAACGACAGTGCACCCTTGCGCGGCCAGTTGAACCTGGATGGCAACCTTACCAGCCGCGGCAATGCCTACAGCGAACTGGTTCGTAACCTGAACGGCGAGCTGGCCACCTCGCTGGCGAATGGCGCGATTCTGGATGTCAATGTATCGCGTGAAATCTGCACCCTGGTGGCCGCTCTTGAGAATGAGGAAACCAGCCGCGACTGGGCGGACGATTCGCGCTTTGAACGGGCAGATGCGCGTCTGGTGATCAATGACGGTGTGGTATCCAGCGACAACCTGCTGGTCACTCTGCCAGGGATTGATCTGAGTGGTGAAGGAGAGTTCGACCTGGGTTCCCGGCGTTTTGATACCCGCGCTACCGTGCGCCTGGTGGATACCGCCGATGCCGCCTGTGACGTGAACCCTCGCCTTGAATCGATTGCCCTACCGGTGATGTGTGAAGGCCAATTGAGCGATGAGCGCAGCGAGTGGTGCCGCTTTGACCGTGAAGCTTTCCAGCAGAACCTGTCTACCTTGCTACGTGATGAGCTGGAGAATCAGGTAGGTGAAGAAGTACAGCAGCAGCTCGACGAGCAGCTGGAAGGCTCTCTAGAACAGCTTGACGAAAACCTGGGAGAAGGCACGACCCAGAAGCTGCGTGATGGCTTGCGCAAACTGTTTGAATGAATCCGCCTGGCTGACAGTGACATGCACGGAGATAATTGATGGCGCAGGGCGCGACCGAGTTGACAGACACACCGACACCCAGGCTTGCACCTGAGGCGTTTCAGCGCCGACTGCTGGCCTGGTTTGACCAGTATGGGCGCCACGACCTGCCCTGGCAGTCGCCGCGTACCGCGTATCGGGTCTGGGTATCGGAGATCATGCTTCAGCAAACCCAGGTTGCTACGGTGATCGATTACTTCGAACGCTTCATGGCGCGATTCCCGACGCTTCAGGCCCTGGCAGATGCCCCCCAGGACGAGGTGCTGCATCTATGGGCGGGGCTTGGCTATTACGCCCGGGCCCGCAATCTGCACAAGGCAGCGCAGCAGGTAGCGGCTGACCATCATGCCCAACTGCCCGTGGATAGCCTGGAAGCGCTGATGGCCCTGCCGGGGATTGGCCGCTCGACAGCAGGGGCCATTATTGCCCAGAGCACCGGCAAGCGGGCGGTGATCCTTGATGGCAATGTCAAACGCTCGCTGGCCCGGCTGCATGCTGTGGACGGCTGGCCAGGCAAGCCTGCAGTGGAACGCCAGCTCTGGGCGCTGGCCGACGTATACACACCAGAAGAACGCCTGGCGGATTATACTCAGGCGATGATGGATTTTGGTGCGACCCTGTGTAAGCGCAGCCAGCCCGCCTGCACGCAGTGCCCCTTCAATGATGTCTGCCTGGCACGGGCGGAAGGCAATGTGCAAGGCTACCCGCAATCCAAGCCCAAGAAAGCCCTGCCCACCCGCCAGACCCTGATGCTGATCCTGGAAGATGATCAGGGTCGCATCTGGTTGGAGCAACGGCCCCCAAGCGGCTTGTGGGGTGGGTTATGGAGCCTGCCTCAGTTTGATAGCCAGGACGCTCTGGTCGACTGGCTGGCCACCCACGTCAAGGAAGCCCGGCAGCAAGCGTCACTGCCCGCTTTTGTGCATACCTTCAGCCACTTCCGCCTGGCGATCACTCCCCAACCCGTCGTGTGCCAGACGCTCAATGGGGTGCGCGAAAAAGGCCTCTGGTATGACCTTGCCGACCCGCCGGCGCTGGGCCTGGCCGCGCCGGTCAAAAAGCTGCTGGCGCAGGTAAAGGCGCAGCGCGAACCCTTTCAACTGGCGAACCTGCCTGGCCACGCGTAGGCTGGACAGTGATCAACAAGCCGTCTAAAGACACCTACAGGAGTCCCTATGAGCAACACTGTTTTCTGCCGCAAATACCAGCAAGAGCTTGAAGCATTGCCGTTTCCTCCTTTGCCGGGCAAGCAAGGCCAGGAGATTCAGGCGACGGTATCGAAAAAGGCCTGGGAAGAATGGCAGGCCCTGCAGACGCGTCTGATCAATGAAAAGCACCTGAACATGCTCGACCCGGATTCACGCGCCTACCTGATGACCCAGATGGAGCGTTTTTTCGACAATCAGGAAACTGACCAGGCAGAAGGATACATACCGCCCAGTCAGGCATAGAGTCTTTTGGGTGGATGACACCGCATGACGTATCATCCGTAGCGGTCCATCCATGCTCGTCAGCGGTTATGGTGACCAGTGAGTGTGGGATTGCCGGAAACAACCCGGCTCAACCACTGGATCTGTAAAGTTTCACAAATGTGTTGACGAAACGCTGTCGTTTTAGTTTAATACGCACCGTTGGCAGCGGCCAGATAGCTCAGTTGGTAGAGCAGGGGATTGAAAATCCCCGTGTCGGCGGTTCGATTCCGTCTCTGGCCACCACACTGCTGGGGTATAGCCAAGTGGTAAGGCACCGGTTTTTGGTATCGGCATTCCCAGGTTCGAGTCCTGGTACCCCAGCCATCGCTGACCCTTTTTTTCTATTATCGTGCCCTCCACGGTAATTTTAAAAAGCAAGAGCCAAGCCGACATAGCTCAGTTGGTAGAGCAACTGACTTGTAATCAGTAGGTCCCGGGTTCGACTCCTGGTGTCGGCACCACGCTCTTGAGTTTAAATAAGCCTTACGGCCCGATTTTCAAGTGGTACGTTTCTTCCCACCTCTTCCTAGTCCAACGGAATGAGGTGTTTTTGTGCGTATTATTTCTGTGTTGTCGACGAAAGGTGGCGTTGGAAAAACTACCACTACCGCTAACCTTGGCGGTCTCCTTGCTGACGCGGGTCTCCATGTTCTGATCGTTGACCTGGATAGTCAGCCCTCCCTCTCCAGCTATTACCCCCTCTTATTTGAAGCCCCTGGTGGCGTCTACGAGCTAATGGCTCTCAGCGAGACACGACCCGAACGGATTGTGTCGAACACCGTCATTGATGGTTTGGATCTTGTCGCCTCCAATGATTACCAGGGCCAGCTACCGCAGTTGTTGCTCAATGCGCCGGATGGTCGGTTTCGGCTCTCCCAGCTGCTCAATCAGGGTGAGCTGAAGGATTATGATGTCATCCTGCTTGATACACAGGGTGCTCGCTCTATCACCCTGGAGGCAGCGGTACTTGCCTCTGATCAAGCGCTATCTCCTGTGACGCCGGATGTATTGTCTGCGCGTGAGTTTGTGCGTGGCACCCTGGGTATGTTCGATGAATTGGAACAACTCACTGCCTATACATCATTATCGGTGCCGCCGCTGGCATTATTATTGAACCGCCTTGATGAGACGCGCAATTCACAAGAGGTGGCGCAGGGGCTGCGAAACATGCTGACAAGCGATCAGCGGGTCACTGTGCTGGATAGTGCTTTCAGAATGTTGTCTGCGTTTAAGTTGGCAGGCGCCTCTGGTGAACCCATTCACCGTTATGAACCATTCAAACCGTCCAAGCGTGTTACCCCCGCAGGCGGCGACCTGATAAAAGCCGTCGCATGCGAGTTGAATCCTGAATGGCAGCCCGCCATTGATTACATGGAGATCAAGGGAGGGCGGGGCAATGAGCGCCATTAATCAGTCCGTCAGTCAAGGGCCGGCATCCGTTGAGGGGCAACCTCCACGTAGTATTGATGCTGAGCAGTCGACGCTCGGCGGCCTCATGTTAGACGCTCGTGCTTGGGATGATGTGGCAGATATTGTCAATGGTGAGATGTTTTATTACCCCACTCACAAGATGATCTTTGAGGCCATGAAAGAACTCGCAAGAGGGAATACCCCTCTTGACGTTGTGACAGTTTCTGAAGTGCTGGATTCTCGCCAGCAACTGGAGGCGATTGGTGGCGTTGCGACGCTAGGAGAACTGGCACGCAACACACCATCGACCACTAATGCCGGAGTTTATGCTGAAATTGTCCGTGATCGTTGGCAATTAAGAGAGCTTGCTCGGATCACCAGAGACATCGCCCAGCAGGCTATGAATCCGCTGGGCGCATCAGCAGAAACTATCCTGGAAGCGGGTGAACAACAACTTTTCACGCTGGTTGACCAGCGACAACATGGCCTGAGTAGCGTGACCGACATGCTGAACCGGGCCATCAATGTGATCGATGCTGCCTGTCAATCAGACGGTGGCGTAACAGGCACCCCGACGGGCTATCCCGACTTAGATGCGATGACAGCCGGCTGGCAACCGGGTGATCTCATCATCATTGCAGGCAGGCCCAGTATGGGAAAAACGGCCATGGGGTTGGGATTGGTCGAAAATGCGCTGCTGCATCAAGCTGAAAAAAGCCAAGGGCCTGTTTTTGTTTTTTCCTTAGAGATGCCCCAAGAGCAGTTGATGCTCCGCTTGCTTGCCAGTGTTGGGCGATTGTCATTGCAGAAACTGCGTGCCGGCAAACTCGGCGATGAGGATTGGCCAAGGCTTTCAGCTGCGGCAGTGCGCATTAAAGAACTGGAAAACCGCCTGTTTATTGACGACCAGGCCGGCATATCAGCGTCGATATTGAAATCCCGCGCGCGTCGCCTGACACGCCAGCATGGTAAACCCTCACTAATTCTCATCGACTACCTGCAATTGCTGCATGAAAGCGGCAGGGAAAATCGCAACCTTGAGATCAGTGATATCAGTCGGATTCTCAAAAGTGTTGCTAAAGATCTCGGTACGCCGGTGATTGCGTTATCTCAGCTTAATCGCTCTGTTGAAATGCGTCCGCAGAAACGCCCGATGTTGGCGGATCTACGTGATAGCGGTGCGATTGAGCAGGATGCAGATGTGATTGGCTTCGTTTATCGCGATGAGGTCTACCACCCCGATAACCCCGACAACCAGGGGCTGGCAGAGCTCATTATCGGTAAACAGCGCAACGGGCCGACGGGGACGGTGCATTTTAGCTTTCTGGGAGAGTCGACACGGTTTGAATCACTCGCCCGCCATCATCACAACATGGAGGTTTCGGTATGAACATCCAACGTTTACAGGCTGCCAGCACGGTCGTATATGGCTTTGTAGAGGCCGATGATCGCCTGTCACATGAGCTGTGGGTGGTTGTCGATAATCAAACAATTGAGTGTGTGCCAAGCGTCGTGTGGGTGGACGGTGATGATCTGGATCACGCCAAAGAATTTTTTTATGTACCCGAGGGTACAGCGCCCGACTGGTTTATTGCCTATCAATCAGACGGTGATCCGATTGAAATCGCGTTGGAAGATAGTCAGGACATCGATGATCCGTCGTTAACGCCGTTAGAGGCGTTCATACAGCGGGTGCTCTTCAATCAACGAGAACGCTTACGAGTATCCGGACCACCTCGGGTGAATCATCCGCTGAAACGATTTCATCGGCCTGAAGTGCCGAAACGGTTGTCTTTTAGAGCAGAAGACTACCTTGCAGGTGTACTGATCAACCCGGTGCCACCGAGCTGTTTCGACAACCTCTACGCCACCGGAAACTGCTACTGGCAGGAAGTATCCCCTGATCCCGACCCCAGCATTCTGCGCCTTTGGCTGAACCAGCCGTATATCCGTATCCGTCGAGCACTGAAGGGTACAGATGTCTTTGACGTTTTCTGCTTGGTGGAAAAGCCTGTCAACCAAGGTTACTGGTTGAAATGGCAGGGCACATTTAGGGATATGGAAAACGCGCTGAATGCTGCCAACGAAGTAGAAAGCACAGAAGGGGGCTTCCATGTGCACTAACACTTTCCAACAACCCCCTTATCAGGAGCTGCTGGCCGTCGAGGCAGAATTACAGGCTCGCCGTCAGGAGCTGGCAGCGATACAACGCGAATGCGGTTTGCTTCGCGAGCAGCGGCGCCAATTGATCCAGAGTCTGGAAGGGCAGTTGGATCTGTTCAGAGATCAGGTCGCCATGGGAGAAGAGCTACTGAAACACGTACATGGCCGCTGTTCTGTTCCTGTTCAGGAGGCCTCTCATGATTCCTGAGCGGGTGATGCGCAAAATCGAACGCTGTCTAGCACTCTCATCGAGTGCGAATAGCCATGAAGCGGGGATTGCCCTTAGGCAGGCTCAAGCGTTAATGGCGCAGCATGGTGTGTGTCAGAAAGACCTGGCGCTGTCGGACTTTGATATGACTTGTGTCACGTCGCGTTCCGGCATAACTCCGCCACGTTATCTTGAGTATCTGGCTCAGCTGATAAACCGGTCTTTCGGTACCTTGAGCCTGTACAGCGTCCGTCGAGACTGGACGTCGTCAGGGCAGCTCAAGGCCTCGGGATTTTATGAGTTCGTTGGCCCTCGGGATGCCTGTCGGGTGGCCGGCTATGCCTATGAGGTGCTTCAGCGACAGTTATTGCGTGATCGTCGTGCCTTTATGGGCACCCTGAATAAACGCCTCAAGCGTGCTACCAAAATACGCCGAGGCGATGCATTTGCGGAAGGCTGGGTAGCAGGAGCGCAGCAGGCCGTTACGCCGATGGCAATGACGCCTGACCAAGAGGCTTTGAATGAGCGCTATCTGGAGCGCCGGTACGGGGATCTGCAGGTAATGGAAGCGCGTAGCCATCAACCGTTAAAGCGGCATGACCATGTGGCAATGGCCGCTGGATTTCAGGCTGGCAAAGCAGCACGTCTATCCGCCGGTGTAGACGCCACACACCGCGAGGCGTTGAGTCAAGGAAGTATCCAATGAGCAAAAAACATTTATCGCAGGATGAGCTGATGCAGAAGCTGAAGACGCCTGGCCCAACGCTAAAAACGGCTCCAGTGAAGCGACTGGGTGCTCCCATGCAGGAAATGGGGATCGAGGTGACCCTCGATGACGTGCGCCCGTATGATCGTAACCCACGCTCTGAACGTAACCCTCGCTATGACGATATCAAAGCCTCCATACAGGCGGTGGGGCTGAAACATCCGCCGATTCTGACCCAGCGCCCGGGTGATGATAAGTACATGATCTCGGATGGCGGCAACACTCGCCTGGAAGTGTTGACGGAACTCTACACTGAAACAGGTGATGAGCGGTTTTATCGCTTTCATGCCATTTATCGTCCCTGGGTGTCTGAAGCAGCTGCCATGGCAGGACACTTGTCCGAGAATGAAACCCGAGGTGACCTCACCTGGATTGACAAGTGCATCGGGGTACAGGCGTTAAAAGAGGAACTGGAGCAGCACAACGACAGTGGGCTATCACAACGGGAACTGGCTCGGCGGGCCAAAGCGCTCGGGTTTGTGTTG
>NZ_VMQS01000024.1:4417-8160 GCF_007625055.1 Halomonas sp. | reverse complement strand
CCGGAATCAACCACACAGGAGGTGGCTGCTGAACTGGGCGCACCTGACAATAAGCCAGTTCAGAGTCCCGTTGAGGGTGCAAGCCGTAGCGACGGCGAGACACCGGCAGCGCAGAATAGCAAAACTGATCCCAGCACAGACACCGAGGTTGACGAACTTCGACGTCAGGTTCAGGCACTGGAGGATCAGAATTTCTCGCTGCAACGCCAAACAGAAACACAGAGCAATTGGCTGAATGAGTCACCTGAAGAAGCGCCTGGTAGTAACTTTGACCAGGCGTCTTCCTGGAACACGACTACCCCAGAGACGGGTACACCAGAAGCAGATCAGCGTATTGCGGCACAGATGTTGTCGCCTGTTCATGAGTCAGAAGGACAGCGAAACCTGCGTGACATGCTGGCTCGCCAGCAAGGGGGGGAGCCGGTCGATTTTGAGGCGAATGCCATTCGCAGCATCCCCTTGATGTGTTCAGGCCCAGAAGGCGGGCCACCCGCCCCGATCATGGATATCTGGACGGTAGAACCTCATTACCTGGCCCCTGATGATCTGCGGTTGCAGGTCAACTTAATGGCGCAAGGGTTGGCTCGATGGGCGGGGTTTTGTCGTCCGGACGATGATTTTTATCCTGTCTCACGGTCGAATGAAGGCATTGGTTATCGACTAGAGCCATTGACCGAAGAGCAATCACGCAACCCACGCGCACAAAAAATGTGGCAGCTGTTGGCAAGCCTGGCTGGTGAGCCTCAGAACCCGATGTATCCCGATGTTTCGCTGGTAGGTGAGTTATTCGGCACGTCCGGGGACGACGATGCGCTGACGGACGAGTTACTGGTGCGTGTTTTCCGTCTGGTGCGTCTGGTCAGAGTATTGCGGCATGAACTAGCCATGACCAAGGAGGGAGATTAATGAGCATACAAGCCATCAATTACGCCCTACTCAACCAGGCGTTGCTATATATCCGCGACGGCAACATGCGACGTGCCAGAGCACTCGGGTTTACCGAGTCCGAGCTAAGAGAGCTACGTCAGCTCACGCCGAGTGACCTTGAAGAGCTTGCCAAAGAAAAACAGGTGATCTGCCGTGTCATTGTCGATCATGAAATGCTACTGGCGCGAATGCGACGCCTTAGCCAAGACCAGGATAGAGAAACGCAGATAGACCGGTGTCTGGAGCTGGGAGCATCCGTAACCATGATGGGGCAATTTTTTGGTCTGACGCCAAATGACTGTTCGACTCGTCGTTCATTGCTGGGCTTGGCGACCAAGCATGGTCGTCAGGCCATGCCATCTGAAGCCGATGAGCATGCTGCCTGGCATTGTTGGCAAGCAATATCACCGGATGCCAGTGATCCACTTCATGCCCCTGATGACCTCAAAGGCATGATGGTACTGGCAGAAGAAACCGGTATTTCGTTGACAGCGATCTGGAGTCTGGTTAAGACATGGGTCAATGCTCATCCTGGTGAGGATGACCCCCAAGCTGAGCAAGGCTCAAGACATGAGTTGCGAGGCATCTCATGTCGCGAATAGCCGATTGGGAAGTGCTCGTTGGTCGAGCCGCGCAGACGATCACTGAGCGCCGAGGCACCCATGCCTCGGCGCCCGCGTCTCGCGAACCCTCGGCGACAGACGAGCAGACGGATGGTCTGGTTTTTTTAGGCAATGTCCATGAGACCGTTCCACGCGCGTTGCTGATCGATCGTCGGCTAGGGGCGATTGACGTACTGGGATGGCAGATTATTCGCATGCTGTGTAATGCGGATAGGACGACTGCGTTTCCTACCTATGATGAACTACAACCTCTCTTGCGCAGCTCAGCTGGCAAACGTGCGTCGCGTGGCAGCGTCGCACGTGTCATGGCGATACTCCGGTTGACTCGATGGCTGAGTCTCAGCCATCGGGCCAGAAATTCGACCAACGGACGTGTCATCGGTAATGTTTACGTCCTTCATGACGAGACGGTAGGGCCAGCAGAAGCAAATATCCTGGATAAGGATTACTTTGCCTTTGTCCAGTCCTCACTCAAGCACAAAAATCGAGCAGTCAGTGCTGTTGCTCGGCTCGTGTATGAAAACCTGGTTAAGCAGGGTTTTGTCGATAAAGCAGCGAACACGGCTGAATTAGTCCCGACTGACCCAATGGCACGTTTCAATCAACGAGCGCGCCGATTCAACGAGATGCAGTCAGGATCTCGCCCTGGTTCGCAGAGAGAACTGGGGCAGTTCGCAGAGGAAACGCCTCAGTTCTCAGAGCGAACTCAGTCTAAAAACAACAACTTAGGCGACAGTTCTCATAGCGAACTAAGGGGAAGTAAATCGCGAACTACCCCGAGTTCTCATAGCGAACTAAGCCTAAAATCAGTCACTTATCGCTTAGTTCCCATAGCGAACTCAGTCCCTACTACAGTACGTAGTAGTATTAATATACATACAAGTAGTAAACCTGATGAATCGAAAGACACCAAAAGACAGCGACAGCTATTCTGGTCTGATTTGCTGGAGTTACAGCCCAGTGAGCAACGATCACTCACAGCGTCGCTATCGGTTCTTCCTCCCGATATTCAGCAAGCTGTTCTGGATGAAACCGCTGGAAAAATAGCGACGGGTAAAAGCTCCAGTCCGAAAGGTCTGTTACACACCCTGATCAAACGTGCCTCGGTAGGCGAGTTCAGGCCAACGCAACATGCGCAACACCAGGCTGAGCGTCGCGGCGAGCGTTACGAACCCATTGAGAGCCCTGTGAACACCCCCTCAACGCAACGATCCCTACAGGCAGACTCAAAGCCGCCACAAAAAGCCACTGAGACTGAGAAAGATCCTGCATCGCAAGAAGCGGCAAAGCTCGCTGCACGGCAAGCCCGGGAACAGATGCTGACAACATTGGGAATTAAGCGGGATAGCCTGCCGCCCTCACTGCGGTAAGTAGGGAAATATGATGGGGCGGGATTAACATTTTTACTGGTGTGATTGCACTGTGTTCAGCAAAGTCTAATTGAGCTGACAGCAACTAAACACAGAGGGCCATGGCATGGCAGTAGATATTGATTCAATGGGCGCGTTGAGAAGCAAGATCAACCTGAGCTTGCATACCTACCATGCAACGCGACTGTGGTGGGGAAGAGGCCCAGAGTCTGGCAAACCTCAGATTATTGGCATGCGACAATTTTTGTTCCTGGTCGGCGCCATACAGCGAAATGCGACACGCGATGATCCGTATGCTGATCACTGGATGTTGCGTGTAGACGCAAAAATTGACGATGCGCGTAACAAGATAAATGACTGGTTGGCGATGTCCGAAGAGCTGCTGGCTCAGATACCTGAAGAGCTGACAATCGAAGAAAATGTCAATCAAAAGCCGTTTTCAACGCCGGTGTATACCGGTGGACAGCAAGGTTGGCTGGCCTTGCGTTTACTGATCGACTTTGATCGCTTGGCTCGCAATATCCTATTGGCCAGTCATGTTGCATTGATATCCAAAAAAGATGCTTTTGATTTCTTGCGCTCGGCGAATCATGAGCTGAGAAGCCTATGTGCATTTCCGCAGCGCTACCCTGGTTATAGCGGCGTAACACGTGATGATTTTGCGGCGAAAAACGCAAAGGCTAGAGAGGCCCGTGAAAAATTTGGCGATCTACCCAACGGCGTGTTGGAAGGTACATCAAGAAGCCCCTACGCCCCAATGATACAAAAGCCAGCCAGTTTAACGCCGGTATCTAGTGTGTCTAAAGGTCAGGGCGCTGCCAGA
>NZ_VMQS01000024.1:0-4317 GCF_007625055.1 Halomonas sp. | reverse complement strand
AAAAGGTTACGCAAAGGGCCTTTTAAAACCCTTTTATAAGGGTAAGGGGGGCGTACTGAGATTAAGAGATGAATTGATCGCTGAGTCTGACGCCATGACTCAAGAGGCGATTGATTTTGAGCAGCAGCATAACCCGTTCTTGTTATCCATCGGTTTAGTTATCAAACGACATGGTGATCAAGGTCGTCGCACCGTTTACCTACGTTGGCGCGATAAAGAACAGCGCAAAATGGGGGATGAGTTGTACGAGGGAGCGTTGTTGCGCCGGGATTTGCCGGGGTCTGTTCGAGAAACGCTGTTTGGCATTGAGTGTGAGCGGTGCCTGTTTAACGGGCGGGCTGGACTGATTAACCAAGAATTGCGGAATGTGCGCCTGGTGATTGAGCGGCTCGATAGAGCTGAAGATAACTTTCACCGTGATCCAGAATGATACGGGTGACTGATTAACATTCCGCCTGAACGTCAGACTGTCGCGCGTTAAGGTGCCAGAGGATGTTAACAAACAGGAGTTTATTATGGGTACGCGTTTTTTTGGGGAAGGGAATATCGGTTCTGATCCAACAGTCAAAATGTTTCCCGGCAATGGCAATCAGTCACCGCGGGGTGTTCTGCGTTTGAATGTCCGGTTCGATAATCTGGTTCCAACCGATGACGGCATGGTTGATCGAGGAGGTTTCTGGGCAAACGTTGAACTATGGGGGCGCCAGGTTGAGCAGTGGGTAAACCTGTATCAGCGAGGGCAACGAGTCTTGGTCAGTGGGCGCATGATTCAGGATACCTGGGAAAAAGACGGCGAGATGCAGACTGCCTTTAAGGTACAAGCTGATCGCGTAGGTATCCTGCCGTTCCGCCTCGGTCAGATAATAATGGAACCTGCTCAAGGGCAAGCTAATTCACACCCACAAAACCAAACTATTACTCAAGGATCGTAATGACATGATGTCAAAAATAGGGAAGTGTAATTGGCTGGGCGCATCATTGGTCGCCCTGGCGTTAGGGGGGTGCTCAACCAGTGAGCATGTGTATGTTGATGGGCGCTGCATTACGTGCATCAACAATCCACTGACAGGGGAAGCGATTAACCATGACCCAGAGGTAACCGGGGCTGGTGACGTCACTGGTACTACCCCCAAGCATACGGCGGTAAACAACGGTGTGGGGGAGTTTCAGATTGAGTCGAGCGTGGATGTCGATACGGCGTATGCACGCATCCGATCAGGCTTTTCTTTCCGGTCGCCTGACAATTTCAACGATAATTACCGCGGTGACAAATTAGCGCAGATGGATGCGGCCTGGCACCATGAAACAACCCCAGGCGCGTTTTACAGGATGAGTGATTACGAGGACGTGGTCGTCGGGGGAAGTGAGCACGAGATAATTCTGAAAACAAGAATTGAGCGAAATGGGGACGGCTCCAGGTTGGCAGTGAAATTCTTCCCTCTCGGTCCGGCTCATTATGATACCGATGCTGTGCAGACAGCGTTACAGCAGCGCTTTGAAACCGCTCTGCGGTAAAGGGGGTCGCAATGTGGGGCTCTAAGAGCGCTGGGTCAGCCCGTCATCCGGATCACGATGCGGAAGCAGAGACAACGCTGCGTATTTTGAAGCCATCGGCAAAAGCAATTGTGCCCATGATGATGTTTTATATTGTCTTGGCACTGAGTGTGTCGGTGCTCTTCATGTACTTCTACAATGAGTTGACCTGGTTGATGTCTCTGCTGAGCAATCTGCTCGATAGTCCGCTTCTGACGACTCCCTGGGAAGCGTGGTTTTTGGGCGGGGTATGGGCATTGTGTCTGCTTCAACCTGCCCTCTACTTGTTGCAGCTAAAGACCACAGAGTATGAATTCACCAATCGCCGGCTGCGCTATACTCGGGGCATACTGAACCGTACTCGTGACCAGATCGAGCTGGTCAGAGTACGTGATCTGACAGCAACACGTACTCTGCTTCAGCGTCTGCTGGGGTTGGGTACGTTACGCATTGAAAGCGTTGACCGATCACATCCGCAGTTTGATTTATTGGCGCAGCGCTCGGTGTATGAGCTGAAGGATTGGATTCATGGTTTGAATGCCCGGGAGCGTGCACGGTTAGGTTATCGAGAATTTGAGGGGACTCAGGGGATCATTTAGGAGTGAGACGAGTCTCGCTATTGCAGTTGAAAAGTTTACGTTTGGCATTATGGTTAATGCTTTTCCGGTGATTACGCGTAATAGACCCTTTCTCCCATCGTTCATTGGGAGATCATCATGCAACTGTTTCTATGCGAAAAACCGTCTCAGGGCAGAGATATTGCTGCTGTTCTGGGGGCCAACCAGAAAGGCGATGGGTGTTTGCGAGGTAATGGCACCATAGTGACCTGGGGGTTCGGGCATCTACTGGAGCAAGCGGCACCGGAGTTTTACGACGCTGCCTACAAACGCTGGGCGCTGGAGACCTTGCCGATCATTCCAGGTGACTGGCAGCTTGAGGTCAAGAAAGAGGGCCGTAAGCAGTTCGGAGTCATTAAGAAGCTACTGAAAGAGGCATCTGAGGTGGTCGTTGCGACCGATGCCGACAGGGAGGGTGAAACGATCGGTCGTGAAATACTGGCGCAATGTCAGTATCGAGGTAAGGTTGCTAGGCTTTGGTTGTCCGCGCTGAACCCGGAATCGATTCGCAGGGCATTGGCCAACCTCCTGCCGGGTGACGCGACTTATCCGCTGTATCAGGCAGGTCTGGGGCGTAGTCGTGCCGACTGGCTTGTCGGAATGAATATGACGCGGGCCTACACCTTGCTGGCACAGAAGCAGGGATACGAGGGGGTGCTGTCAGTCGGTCGTGTGCAGACACCTACCTTGCGCCTGATTGTCGATCGAGACCAGACCATTGCGAATTTTGTGCCAACCCCGTTCTGGGATGTCGTGGGGCACTTTGCCGCTTCTTCAGGTGCGTTTACTGCGAGGTGGAAGCCTCGGGACGAGACATTGCTTGACGAGTCCGGACGCTGTATCAAGGAAGCCGCTGCCCGGTCACTGGCACAGCGAGCTGAGGGGGAGCAGGGCCGGGTTACGCACCTGGAAACGTCGCGTAAAACGGAGGCGCCACCGCTGGTCATGGATCTGGCAACGCTGCAGCAGGAGGGCTCTAAGCGGTTTGGTTACGGCGCCCAACAAGTGCTGGATATTGCTCAGGCGCTGTATGAAACCCACAAGGCTACCACCTATCCACGAACCGACTGCCGCTATTTGCCGGAATCGATGCTGAGCGAGGCGGAGGGTATCGTGACGGCGCTTCTGCAATCGGATCAGAG
Source organism: Halomonas sp. (assembly GCF_007625055.1). GTDB lineage: Bacteria > Pseudomonadota > Gammaproteobacteria > Pseudomonadales > Halomonadaceae > Vreelandella. Next base: position 1,025 of record NZ_VMQS01000024.1, on the reverse strand, counting down.
GCTTCAGTCGCTTCGCGACCATCTGGATCTGACGCGTAAGAGCCGCGTTTGGAACGACAGCAAGATTACCGCGCACCACGGTATCATTCCAACGGCATCGCGCTGCGATCTATCGAAGATGAGCGAGCAGGAGAGGAACCTGTACGAACTGGTATCCCGGCATTATCTGGCTCAGTTCATGTCTTTGCATGAGTATGATCAGACAGATGTTGTGGTCACGCTGGAAGGCGAGGAATTTGCGGTATCGGGACGCCGGGTGAAAACCGAGGGTTGGAAAGTCGTCTTTTCAAAAGTGCTTGCCAACCAGGGTGATGAAAGCAGCGATGATGGCGATAACGAAGGCACGCAGCGTCAACTGCCTCCATTGACCCAAGGGGAGCTTTGTACTGCCTCATCCATTGATGTTGTCGCCAAGCAGACAACACCCCCTAAGCCATTCACTGAAGGCACCTTGATCTTAGCGATGAAACAGATTGCCCGCTTCGAGACCAATGAGACGCTGAAGGCACGATTGAAGGAGACGGCAGGGATTGGTACCGAAGCCACCCGGGCAGGCATTATCGAAACATTGCTCAAGCGTGGGTTTGTAAAGAAGCAGAAGCGGGCGCTGGTATCGACAGCCACTGGGCAGCAATTAATTGGTGCGTTGCCGACGCTATTGACCGCGCCTGGAATGACAGCGTTATGGGAGCAGTCACTGGACGAAGTTGCGGATGGGCGCCTGACGTTACAGGCGTTTATGGAGCGGCAGGAAGCGTTGATTGCGAAGCTCGTTCAGCAGGCCTCAGGCATTACACTAACTGTTCCAGCGACCACGTCAGGGAAGAAATGTCCTGAATGTTCATCCCCGATGCGCAAGCGTCAGGGGAGCAATGGTCCGTTCTGGGGTTGCTCCCGTTACCCGGACTGTAAAGGTGTTGTGAATATCGGTAACGGGTCCAGGAAAACAAGTAAAGCGAAGGCTTGAGAGGCTAGCTATGGCTATCAGGCAACGTGACTATTTTTCCAAAGGTAAGTTTGAGTCG
>NZ_VMQS01000144.1 GCF_007625055.1 Halomonas sp. | reverse complement strand
AATGGCGACGAATATGCTTGGGGTCGGCCTGGCGCAGCTGCCAGGCGGTTTCAATGCCCAGTTTCTTCAGGCGTTCGCCGGTTCGCCAGGCAATGCCCCATAGCTCAGTCACCGGCCACTGTTCAAGCACCCTTTGCGTCATCAGGCTATCGGCGTCCAGCAGGCAGACGCCGGCCTCTTTGAAATGAGGGTGTTTCTTGGCCAGATGGTTGGCAATCTTGGCCAGCACCCGGGTTGGCGCAAACCCCACCGACACAGGAATACCCGTCCATTGCCTGACCGTCATCCGTAATTGGCGCCCGCGGTTTTCAAGAGTATCAGGGTCGAACCCCTGAAACCCCACAAAGCTTTCATCAATCGAGTACACCTCAATATGCGGCGAGAACCTGGCCAGTACTTCCGTCACCCGGTGAGACATATCCCCATACAGCGCGTAGTTGCTCGACAGCAGGATCACCTGGCGGCGCAGGGCCGGCGACAGCAGGTGCCGGGCAGTACCCATCTCGACGCCCAGCGCCTTCAACTCATTGGAACGAGCGACAATACAGCCGTCATTATTGGACAGCACGCCCACCGGGCGCCCTTCCAGTGCCGGATTGAAGACCCGCTCACAGGAAACATAGAAGTTGTTGCAATCTACCAACGCCATCATAGCGGCATGGCACCCGGCAGGCTGTGTAACACATGGGTCACCACGCCCCAGACGTGGGACTCGCGCCCTTCCAGCGGGATGGGCCGATACGCCGGGTTGCTGGCTCTCAGGTAGGCACGCTGGCCTACCCGTTCAAGCCGCTTGACGGTCAGATCGCCGTCGACGGCAATCACGATCACCCGCCCGGGCAAGGCTTCCAGGCTGCGGTCCACCACCAGCAGATCGCCATGATGGATGCCATCACCGGTCATGGAGTCGCCTTCTGCGCGCACGAAATAGGTGGCAGCAGGGCGCCTGACTACATGGCGGTGCAGATCAAGGTCATTATCCAGATGGTCATCAGCCGGGCTGGGAAACCCGGCGCGCACCGCACTGGACAACAGGGGCAACGGGCAAGGTGCCGGGGCCGGTTCGGCCCGGCCAATAAAAGAGACAGATAAAGACATG
>NZ_VMQS01000074.1 GCF_007625055.1 Halomonas sp. | reverse complement strand
GCGCGTCGGTTCATTGAGCAGTGGCGACCCCACTGGCTGGGTGGCGCTAGTGGCAAACAGCGATAACCCGAGCACCACAATCACGCTGCCCCCGGCCAAGGCCAGCCACGCCGCCAGCCGTCGCCCCAGTTGGCGTTGCTGGCCTGCCAACCTGCGCCTGGCCCAGTCGCGTGCAACAATGGTCGCCAGGGCCAGCAGGGAAACCGTCAACCCAGTACCCAACGACATCGCCAGCACGGCGGCCATGCCGAGCAGCACATTGCCCAGCAAGCTGGCAGCGCCCACCATCAGAACGGCGCCGCTGCAGGGGCGAATACCGATGGCCAATACCGTCATCAGGGCGGTGCGCTTGTCCAGCGCCTGCTCAGGCTCAATATGATGGGCACCATGGCAGCAGTGATGGTGGCCTTCTGACCCATGAGCATGGTCCGCTGGTGATGACGTATGCCGGGGCGCATGGGCAGCCCGTAATTGACTGACGGCGCGCCAGCATAGCCAGCCGCCCAGGGTGGCCACCAGTAGAAAGCTTACGTGCTCAACCGTTGCGACACTGCCCATGGCCTGGCGGGTCACCCAGCCCAGCAGGTAAACCAGCACCACCACCAGAAGAATCGCGGTTACCCCCTGCAACAGGGCAGCCGCAAACGACAACCCCAGTGCCCGGCGGACGGCACCGCCGTGAGAGGCAAGATAGGTGGCCAACACCGCCTTGCCATGCCCTGGCCCGGCGGCATGAAAAACCCCATAGCCAAAACTCACCCCCAGTAGCACGCCCCAGGTAGTGGCCGTTGGCGCCTGAGCAAGCTCGGTCATCGCCAGGGTCAGGGAGCGATGCAGATCACGCTGCCAGGCCAGCAGCTGGTAACTCAGCGTCTGAAAAGCATCGGTGGAAAGCGAGTATCCAAGCAGGCCAATACATACGATCAGCACGGCGAAAAGGGGGAAATAGCGAGATATTACCGGCATGGCAGCTTCCTGACAGTCAATCGGCACAATCGTTATATTATAACAAGAAAGCCATGATCACTCATCGTCAACAGGCCCTAGCGACAATCAATCAGACCGGTTTCAGCGAAATAGCGTCCCAGCCCCGGCTCGCCCTGCTCATCGACATCCAGCATTGCGGCACGCATCACCATCTCGGGATCCGGGTCGGCGGGCGTTACACTCACCGCGCACGCCGGCATTGGCTGCTGCAACGTCAGGGCATTATCGTTGATACGCTGCTGGGTATCCGCTTCGTGGACGACTTCAAGATAATAGGTCGGGTCAAATACCTGATAACTCAGTTGTGAACCTTCCAGCGGCTGGGGCTCGGCGAGCGGCAGGCGAAACATGAAAATCAGGCGGCCGTCGCCGATACGAGTGGTGTATTCGCTGACGTCACCTGTATCAACCGCGTTACCATCACGCTGTATCTCGGTAAAATAACCCATGGGTGCGAGATTATCGCGAATTTCGCGTCCCAGTTCTGCCAACCCTTGTTCCATACTGGCGCCTTCCACCTGACCCAACTCTTCCATCACGACCAGGCTATAGAAAGGATCCATGCGCCAACGTTGCTCAAGGGCGGTCACTCGGCCCTGCTTATCACTGATCACCTTGACGCTCAGATCAATCCAGCCATGGGGATGGCCCTGGGCAACCGAGCTCACCAGCAGCACGCTGACAAGCAGGCTCAGGCGAACGGCTCGCCTGATGATCATGCCCCTGTGAAAAATCTCGTGTCGGGTCATTCAGAAACCGTCCAGCATCAAATATTACTCATCAGCGCTTCAAGGCATCAGCGCCTGCTGCAGTGGCGCACAGAACGCGGTATTGCTGGCATTGTAAGCGTCACGCAATCGCCCCTGGCTATCAATAATGCGCACATCGCGGGTTATCTGCACAGCCATATCGTCCACCACAAGGCTGACATCTTCAATTTGCAGTGCATTGGCACGACGGTCGCCGCCCAATTGAGTACCGATCCCCAGCCCGAAGCGGCTGCTTCCTCCCGAGCCGATACCACCAAATACGCTTAAACCGCTGAAAAACCCTCGCTCGTCGATGCGGTCGTCCTGCTTGTTCAGCGGGCGTTCGCGCCAGGCGCTGATAACCCCCAGGGCGCTATCAGTACTGCGCAGAGTGAACCCTTCTTCTTCCAGGACATTGATACTTTTGCGCATGATGGAGACCGTATCGGCTTGCCCATGAGCAAACCGGCATTCCATAGCAGGAACTGATACCGCTTGCGTCTGTTGGTCAGGAGATGTCTGACAGCCTGACAGTGCGACAATCAATAAACTGACTAATCCGATACGTTTCATGGCGTCTTCCTTGTCATGCGCTATGCAATGGTTGATCTCCCAACGAATATGGGCGTTACTCAGACACTGTCATCGCCTTACAGCCTACTCAACAGTGACCTGATCGGTAAGGACATCATGCATATCCTACTCTGCCCCGACAGCTACAAGGAAGCACTCAGTGCCGAACTTGCCGCCAATGCCATGGCGCGTGGCGTGCATAAAGCCGTTCCACACGCAGATATTATCCGTTGTCCCCTGGCCGATGGCGGTGAGGGGAGTCTTGAAGCACTACTTGCAGCCACGGGCGCCCAGCGCATGACCACTCAGGTGCGGGATGCCCTGGGTCGCCCTATTAACGCCCACTGGGGATGGCTCGATACTCAGCGCACCGCCTACATTGAGCTGGCCGAGGCCAGTGGCTTACAGCAACTCACACGGGCAGAACGGGACGCCCGTATCACGTCTACCCGTGGAGTGGGCGAGCTGCTGCTGGCAGCGCTTGATCAGGGCGCTGAGAAAGCGTTATTGCTGCTGGGCGGCAGCGCCACCAATGACGCCGGCGCCGGTATGCTCTGCGCCCTGGGTGCCAGGCTTCTGGATAGCCAGGGCGACCCCCTTCCCCCGGGCGGCGCAGCCCTGCAACGGCTTGCGACGCTTGATCTGAGCGGCCTGGACAGGCGTCTTGCCAGCCTGACAATAGATGCTGCCGTGGATGTCGACAACCCCTTACTGGGGCCACAGGGGGCCAGTGCCATCTTTGGCCCCCAGAAAGGCGCAACGCCCGAACAGGTTGAGACACTGGACAAGGCGCTGGCCCGCTTTGCAGATATCAGCGCTGAACACCTGAGGTGCGACCTCCGCGCCCTGCCCGGCGCGGGCGCGGCCGGCGGCATGGGGTTCGCGACACGCGCCTTTCTGGGCGCTTCGTTAAAACCCGGCATTGAACTGATCATGGATCAGGCTGGCATGGCGGAACATCTGGCCTGGGCTGATCTGGTGGTGACCGGTGAAGGCCGCCTGGACGGCCAGAGCATGGCGGGCAAAACGCCGATCGGGGTCGCAAGGGCGGCCAAACAGGCAGGCAAACCGGTGATCGTCCTGGCAGGCAGCCTGGGTGACGGCTGGCAGGCAGCGTACCCGCAGGGCGTGACCACCGCCGTGGCCCTGGCGGATGGCCCTATGACCCTGGCCGATGCCATGGTGCAGACTGCCTCCCTGCTTGAAGACCGTTGCGAAAGCCTGCTGCGGCTGTGGGTCGCAGGCCCTTGAAAGTCCATTGATACGCCAGCATGTAAAAATGTTATAAGCATAAGACAGCTTTTACGCTCAATTGTCATCATTGCTTAAAAAAACGACCAAGGAGATACCATGAGCGATACCAACAGCATTGGCCTACATTCAGGAAACGCCAGCCAACTGGCTGAAAAACTCAACCACCTGCTGGCCAACTACCAGGTTTTTTATATGAACGTGCGTGGCTATCACTGGAACGTCAGAGGTACTGAGTTCTTTCAGCTACATGAAAAATTTGAAGAGCTTTACACTGACTTGCTGGTCAAGGTGGACGAAGTGGCCGAGCGCATCCTGACCCTCGGCCACCAGCCGGTGCATGCCTATTCCGATTACATGACGCTGTCCAGCATTCAGGAAGACAAGAATGTCAGCGACGGTCAGACCTGCGTCAAGGGCGTGCTCACCGGCTACCAGACGCTGATTGAGCTGCAGCGTGAAGTGCTGGCACTGGCCTCGGATGCCGACGATGAAGGCACCGCCGCCCAGGCCGGCGATTACATCCGCGAGCAGGAAAAAACCGTCTGGATGCTGGGGGCCTATCTGGGTAAGTGATTGACCCTGACAGCCCGATTATAAACCACGGCGTCTTTTAGGCGCCGTTTTCTGCCCGGAACTGATTGATTTTTTTGTCAAACGCTCTCGGTCATGCTTCAGGCGCGATGCGTGAATACGCCTGAACACTTCGTGCTCCGGAATATTCTCACGCAGCGTTGTCAGCACCTCATCGGTCAACGACCTGAGCACGTGCAGCACATAACGTTTCGCTCCTGTGGCGTTAGCCAGCTCCATGGCTTACGATCCTGACTGCTCAGCAGCCGCTCGTAATACAGCGTGCTGATCTGGCGTTCCAATGCTCGACTGCTCCATTGCTGGCTTGCCGCTTCAGCCATATACCACTCTCTGGCCTGAAGATTATCAATCCGCAGCAGAATACGATAATGCGTCCAGCTCAAATCGGTACGCAGTGCGTTCCGTTTTGGAAACGCCAGATAAAACGCACGTATATTGCGCAGGTTTCGAACATCAAAGCCCTTGCCAAACTCGCGAGTCAGTTCGCCGGAGAGCCGCTGAAGCTGCTGTTTACCATAGGCCGCGCGGGCTTCACCCTGTTGCTCGTCTTCCACAATCAGGCGGCCAATCTGCCAGTAAGTCTGCACCATGGTACTGTTGACTGCTTGCAGCACCTGCTGGCGGGCAGTGGCAACCAGCTCGCGGATCTCAGACACCAGCCGGAGGCTGAGATCGCCCTGTGGTTCCTTGTCGTGTTCAGGCAGCATAGTTCAACTCTTTTAAATGCCAGCTTCCTTTTTCATGATGACTTTATTCCTTTGCAGCAGCTTCCAGCAAGGCCGTGAGCAGTGCCCAGCATTCGGTGACGGCCTCCAGCTCTACGCGTTCATCCGGCGAGTGGGCGCCGCGGATGGAAGGGCCAAATGACACCATGTCGAGGTGTGGGTACTTACTGGCGATAATCCCGCATTCAAGCCCGGCGTGAATGACTTTGACGTGAGGCTCGCAGCCTAAAAGCGCCTTGTGTTGCGCATTGAACAGCGCCAGCATGGCGCCGTCAGGGTCTGGCACCCAGCCGGGGTAGCTGTTTTCTGCTTTGACTCTGGCGCCCATCAGGCCGAACAGGGCTCTGAAGCGGTCGGTCATGGCGCTGACGGCGCTGTCATGCAGCGAACGTACCAGGGCGCACAGATGAAAGCGCCCGTCTTCCAGGCGAAGCACCCCCAGGTTGTTGGAGGTTTCCACCACACCGGGCACATCGGCGCTCATCTTTTCTACCCCGCAGGGGGCGGCGTGCAGGGTGGCGATCAGCATGGCGCTGGCATCATGACTTAGCGCTTCTCCATCCAGGTCAGTAGGCGTGGCTTCTAGGGTCACGCCGGGGTCGGCACTGCCCAGTTCACGCTTGAATACCTGTTCAAAGACTGCAATCTGTTCCAGGGCGTCGTCCCAGGCGTCTGCGGGCAGGGCCAGGGTGGCAAAGGCTTCGCGGGGAATGGCATTGCGCAGGGTGCCGCCCTGATAACTTTTCAGGCGGGCGCCCATTTCAGCGAGTTCACGCAGCACGCGCATCATCAGGCGGTTGGCATTGCCCAGCGGCTGGTGAATATCCATCCCTGAGTGGCCACCTTGCAGACCGGTCAGGGCAATGGCCAGCCCACACTCATCATCACGCAGCGGCGCGCCGGGCAGTTGAGCATCCACCACTACATCGCTGCCCCCGGCACAGCCAATATACACATCGCCGCGTTCTTCACTGTCCAGGTTGATCAGCCGCTGGCCGGTGAGCCAATCGGGCGCCAGGTTCAACGCACCGCCCATGGAGGATTCCTCTTCCAGGGTGAAAAGCGCTTCCAGAGGGCCGTGCACCAGCTGGGTATCTTCGAGCACCGCCAGGATGGCGGCTACGCCCAGGCCATTATCGGCCCCCAGGGTCGTCCCATCGGCATGCAGCCAGCCGTCCTTGACATAGGTGCTGATCGGGTCGCGGCTGAAATCATGTTCATGCCCGGCGTTTGCCTGGGCCACCATGTCCAGATGCCCCTGGAGAATAACGCCCTTGGCACCTTCATGGCCGGGCGACGCGGGCTTGCAGATGCGCAGATTGCCGAAGCTGTCGCGGTCATGGGCAAGCCCCAGTGAGTCCGCCCAGGCTTCCAGCAGGGCGACCAGTTCTGCCTCTTCCCCGGAGGGGCGTGGCGTATTGCACAGGGTACGGAAATGGCGCCATACCGGCGCTGGCGTCAATGCTTCCAGATGTTCGTTCATAAACACTCATCGTGAGATTAGTCGCGCTACTTTACACGTCCCTGAGGCATCAGGAAATGTTTCGGGACGTGCTCAAAAACAGGATCAGACATCCTTCAGCACGGCCGCGACGGCCTTGCGTAGGGCCGCCACCGAGGCTTTATGGCTGCTGGCCAGCGGTTGATTCTGCAGCGCCCAGCGCGCGAGCGCCTGTAAATCAGCGTGCCTGCTTTTTTCAACCCCCTGCTGAGCCGCATGAATAGCCATGGCCTGCAAGGCGCCACGTGCCAGGCGTGGGTCTCGGTGAGCAAAAGCCAGGTCACTGATGTCCTCAAGGTGGTGACGTTCCAGGGGCCTGCTTGGCATATCGGCCAGCAAGGGCAGCACAACATTCCCCGGCAGCTCGGAAAGCTCAAACGCCAGCATGGCCAACAGGCCGTCATGCAAACGTTGGCGCAGGCTGGCAATTACCTGCGCACCGTGGGGGGTTAATGCCTTGGCCACCATCAACGCCACCTCGCCTGTGGTGGTATCGCGGGAAATCCCCAGCCTTACCGGCGTAAACCCGGCCGCTTGCCAGAAAGCCAGCAAACCTGCTTCGGCGCCAAAGGTGGCCCCACACAGCGCGTGGCCATCGCGGCGCGACTGGTCAACACTGTGTGCCAGCAGGCAGCTGGCCACCCCCTGGCGGCGCACCTCAGGGTGGGTGGCAATCCGGGTGACCCGCCGCCAGCTTGCCGTCAGCGCTTCACGGCAGCCGGCATGGGCCGCCAGTGACTGGGCCAGCAGATGCCCCTGAGGGCGACGCTCTCCGCGGGCCACCTGCTCGGCCAGATCAGCAGGAAAGCCGCCTTCATCGCGGGTGACTACCACGCCGCGTGGTGCCGTGGGATCGCCCTGCAGACCCAGCTGGGTGGCCGGGCCATCGAGCAGCTGGCGAATGTCGCTGGGCGTGGTGCGGTAGTGAGACTGCACCAACAGCCCGAACAGCGCTTCAAGCGCTGTGTCATCGCGGCCCAGCGCCGCCTGGGAAAGCCACTGGAATTGGCGATTCGCCGAACAGGGCGGCAGCTCGGCCTTGAGTAACAGAAGCTGGTTGAGCGTGGCTTCCAATGGGTCGCCAGGGTTCCAGCGCACCGGGGTTTCAAGGCTGATGTCCCGCCACTGCGGTGTGTGGCGCTTAAGCTGGTCACGAAAGCGCAGCGCAAAACCTCGCCCGGAGCCCTCGTACCCATGCACTGTGGTCGCAAAGGCAATGCGTGGAAAAGCACTGAGCCAACGTCCTAGCAGCGCGGCGGGAATGGCGGCGGCTTCATCCACAAACAGGTAGCTGCCATCCCCGCCCAGCTCGCCCTGGTTTACTGCCTCGGTCAGTGCATCGGGGGCAATGAACTGCACGCGCTGGCCGCTGGCTAACTGAAGGCTGTGCGCTGACGGCCAGCTTGCCTCAGGATAAAGCGCGGCCAGCCGTTCGAACACCGGCTGAACCGCCCCGGGCCGCGGGGCGGTGATACACAAATGCGCGACACCCTTGGCCAACAGGCGCCCGCAGGCAATGCCCAGGGCAGCACTTTTGCCCCGCCCCCGATCGGCGGTGATCACCAGGGGGCGGCGGCGTTTGAGATTGACCAGGGCGGCTACCGCCTGGGCCTGGTCTTGGGTCAGGCAGTCCAGATCAGCGGGGAGCGGTGTCTGCGCGCTCATTTCTGGCAGGCGAGGAAGCTCGATATGCGAGTCAGTCAACCATCGAATCACCTTGTCGTCATTGGAAAGCAGCCGTTTCAAGCGTGCCAGATAATGTGCACTCAGCCCTTGATAAGCATGAGGATAATCAGCAATACGACGATAATCCGGGTCGGGGGCTGTTGCCCAGTCGTCCTGCGTCAACAGCACCAGCAGCCCACCGGCGACCACTGTGCCCGCCAGAGCACCTACAGCATCCGGATCAAACCCTTGCCGGGTATCAATAATGATCAACTGGTGCTCCTGGCCCAGGCGCGTACGTGCCTGCCCGGCATTGATCGCCGGCTGGCAGGGCGCCGCTTGCCCAACCCACAAGGGCGCCTGCCACTCCTTTGCCTGCCATAATGCCACTGCTCGTTGCTCGACATCGTCGCCCGCTAGCCACAACCATTGTCGCCAGCGATACCTCTCCAGGCGTTGGCAATGCATCAAGAGGTCGTCCAGCGCCATTATTCGAGCGTTCTGCGTTCGCATCTCGGCTGCCCCCTTGAATGGCGATTTTCTACAACTTTCGTGTGGATTTTTGACGCTTTTCAACGCTGACAACGCCTCAGTTTACCAATAAGTCGTGTTATTCCTAACCTATCGATCGGGCCATGCTAACAACAAAGGCAAGGCACCAACCCGGGGCCATGTGGCCGCATACAAGCCTCGCCAGGCCTTCGACGGATGGAAAAAA
>NZ_VMQS01000073.1:7449-8828 GCF_007625055.1 Halomonas sp. | reverse complement strand
GAAGCCGCGGCAGGCTCTACCGTTTCCTTTACCAACGTGATTACCAACAACGGTAACGGTGATGACACCTTTGAGCTGAGCATTGAAAACGATGCGGGCGCTAGCTATTCCGATCAGACAAACCTGCCGGCTGATCCAAAAGAGTTCCCTGAAGGCACTACCTTTACCTTCTACAACGGTAGCGACACCTCGCCGCTGACCGATACCAACGGCGACGGCAATGTCGATACGGGCAGCCTTGCAAAGGATGAAGAACTCGAGATCACCGTTCGCGCCAAACTGCCGCAAGGCGATTCCGGTCCGGGTGATTTCGTAGCCACCACAACCGTTACCTCGGCCAATGACCCCAGCGACGAGCCTGCTTCAGATCAAAAGCTGGAAGTATTGGGCAACATCACCGCTCCCAGCATCGATCTGGCCAACAGCTTTTCTTCAGAGTTAACTGGCTCTGACGATGCTGACGCGTATGACGATACGGCGCCAATCACCACAGAGTCAGCCGGTGTGGGCGATACCGTCACCTTCGATCTGTTTGCAGCCAATAACGGTGGCAGCTCGGACTCTTTCGTGCTGGACGCGGACCTCCCCGAAGGCTGGAACGTTACCTTTAAGGAGCTCGGGGTTGATACCGATGCAGACGGTACTGTTGATAATGGCAGCAATGAGGGTGCAACTGTTACAGCCACGCCCTTGCTGCCAGCCGGTGCGGTTTATCACTATCAAGCAGAAGTCCAGATCTCCTCGGTCACCGATCAGGCCCTGGCTGACTTTGAAGGGACAGTAGCAGATATTGACGCTACGGATGGAGCCGATACCTCAATAAGCCCTACTGATGGCGATGGCGACTACCCGGTTCGTTTTACGATCGAGTCCAACGCTACCAACCAGTCCGACGAAAAGCTGGACGCCGTCGATGTGGACAGCGAGCGCAATATTGCCGTCACTCCGGACGGTGAAAACCAGGTCGAGCCCGGCGGCAGCGTGGAATACAGCCACGTGATTGCCAACCGCGGTAACACCACGGAAGACGTCACGCTGAAAACCGAGAATGATGCGGACGGCTTTAGCAATAACACCCAGCTGTTTGTGGACACCACTGGAGACGGAACGCCTGATTCCTGGCAAAACATTGAAAATCTTCCCGAAGGCGAGCAAACGCTCAGAGGCCCGGACGGCAACGACGTAGTGGTTGACGTAACGGCCGATGGCAACCTGGTCCTCGACCCGGGTGAGCGTGTAGCGGTCAAGACCACTGTCTTCGCGCCTGCCAATGCCAGCCAGGGGGATAAGGATACTTATACCCTCACAGCCACCACAGCGGATGGCAGCATCAGTGATATTGCCACCGATACCACCGAAGTGATTACTGGCCAGGTGCG
>NZ_VMQS01000073.1:0-7168 GCF_007625055.1 Halomonas sp. | reverse complement strand
CCTCTGGTGCAAGCGCCAGTGCCCAGTTCTGCGTCAAGGTCGATTAACTCTTCACCCGTCAACCAAGGCCCTCCCCTCAGGGGGAGGGCTTTCCAGGCCGCGGCGTGCGGCGGCCTGGAAAGCCCCAGGCTTGGCCTGCCGACCATTAGCACTCAGGGTAATCTTTTATGAACTTTTCACGCCTTCCCGTGGCTGCCTTGATGGCTCTGGTACTGATGGCCAGCAGCGCCCTGGCCCAGGCGCTTACCAGCCCGGGAACGGTGCTGCGCAACCAGGCCGAGATGACCTACTTTGATCCGCTGGAAGGCGAGACGGTACGGGTGCTATCCAACGTCTCCAGCGTGGTAGTGGCCGAGCAGGTCAATCTGGCGCTGGATACGGACAAGCAGCGCCTTGGTGCCCCCGGTGAACGCATCAATATCGAGCACACCCTGAGCAATACCGGGAACCTGCCGGATCAATACCGCCTGGTGCTGGACAACCTGGGCGACGATGACGGCGACCTCAACGGATTATCGGTGCATATCGATGTCAACGGCAACGGCCTGGCCGACCCGGGCGAGCCCGCGGTGGACAGCCTGCCCCAGTTACTCCCCGGCGAAAGCCTTGACCTGGTGATTACCGGTAGCGTGCCCGGTTCAGCCGATCTGGACGACGTCTTCAAGCTGAACCTGGAAGCGATTTCAGAGACCAATGGTGATGTTGCCGATAGCGTTACCGACACTGTAACGGCTCAGGATGGCGCCTCCATTGTGCTCAACAAGACCGCCAGCCAGGTGTGCTCAGCACCGCTGGACGAAGGGCAGTCGCTCGGTTATCAGATAGATTTCACCAATAATGGCAATGCCAACCCGGAAGCGCGCACCCTGCTGGTTGATGGCAGTGCGGTAGAAGGGGTGGTGATCGAAGACGTCATTCCCCCCAACACCACCCTGGTGCCCGATAATGAGCCTTCCTTTTCCCCCCGCCAGGGGGTGATGGTGGTGCGCGAGGCCGGCGCGGCCAGAGACGAATGGGTCACGTATGAGAACTGGAACGGTCGCTCGGCGCAACGCATCGGTCTGATTCTGCCGGCCGATCAGATGCGCCCCAACCAGTCTGGCGATTTTGCCTTTGACGTCACCGTTAACGAAGGTATCGCTGATGGCACCGTGCTGTTCAACCGCGCCACCATTGACTACCAGGGCGATACCCGGCCCAACGTCGAAAGTAACCAGGTATGTAACCAGGTGAACGGCAGTGTGAGGCCGGGCATCAGCTTTCAGCGGCCGTCCAATCAGGTGCTGCGCGACGGCGCCACGCCCGATCACGGCGACGATAACGACTTTATCGATACCGCCCTTTACTCACTGCCCGCTGAAGACAGCGATAAGGTGCTGGAAGACGGCGTGTATCTGCGCCTGACCGCTTCCCAGCTGAACCTGTCGGCCACCGACGCCGAATATTTCCAGCAGACGCCGGACGGCGAGCGTCTGTTTACCCCCACCGTGCGTTCACAGCTCACCGGTGACGATGTTCAGGTGGTGGTCCAGGAGACCGCGCCCAACTCGGGGGTTTTCCGTAGCGTCTTCCCGCTGGTGCTGAGTGATACCCTGAAGGGTGATGGCCGTGTCTGCCCGGCAAACGCCGATGGTGACACCCTGGCCCGCTATTCATCCAGCACCACCAGTGATGATGCCATCCGCAACGCCTGTGTGTTGAACACGCAAGCCAATGATCGCCTCGACGTGTCCTATGACGTGCCCAGCATTGCCGCTGATGGCAGTGTTCTCAACACTATGACCGTCACCGATCGTGCGGCCGTCAACCCCTTTGGTAATGTCTTTGATGCCAGCACCGGCGAGCGGGTCAGCGGTGCCAAGGTCACTCTTTTCCAGTCACGCCAGCCTCTGGCGGAGAGTGCCGCCAGTAGCTGTAGCGACCTGAGCGAGAGTGACTTCCGCCGCGCCGTCAACCCGATCACCGATGAACGCCTGCGCGCCGATGTCACCGATACCCGTGGGCGTATCAGCCGTGTCGGCCGATACCAGTTCCCCAAGGCGGCGCCGGAATACTGCTATTACCTGGATGTCGACCCCCCGGAAGGCTATAACTTCCCCTCCGAGACAAGCACCGAGGCAGCGCGCCAGTACTTCTCGAATGTCGAGGATGGCTCCTATGGTCGCGGCGGGTTCGGCAATGCCGGTTTGGCAGGCGCCTTCCTGCTCAGCGGTGCGAGTGCTTTCCTGGATATCCCACTCGACCCCACTGACGCCCAGCTTGCCGGTAACCTGGTGGTGGAAAAGAGCGCGGATGAGGATATCGGGGCCGTTGGCGACGTCATTTCCTACAGCGTGGATATCACCAACAACTCGGATGACGCGCTGTTCAATGTGCTGATTGATGATACGCCGGCCTATGGGTTCCGCTATATTGCGGACAGCGCCTGGCTGGAAGTAGACGGCGAACGGATTGAAATCCCTGAGCCGCAGCGAGACCTGGGCAGCCAGATGACCTTCCGCCTGGCCCGGGATGACGCCGATAGCCTGCAGCCCTTTGTGCTCGAATCCGGCGCTACCGTCACGCTCAACTATGCCATGCGCCTTTCGGCCGGTGCCGTGGACAGTGACGGCATCAACCGCGCCCTTGCCCAGGCCAACACCCGTTCCGGCTTTACCTATACCTCCAACCAGGATGAAGCCGAAGTAGAGGTGCGCAATGAGGGCGTTCTGTCTGATCGCGCCATCATCTTTGGCAAGGTCTACGTCGATAGCGACTGCAGCAACCAGCAGAGCGAAGGCGAATGGCCGATTGCCGGTGTCAAGCTTTACCTGCAGGACGGTACCTGGGTGATTACCGACGAGAACGGCCAGTACAGCCTCTTTGACCGTCGGCCGGAATTGCACACCATCAAGGTCGACACCCTGACACTACCGGAGGGCGTTACCCTCAAGCCGATTGATAACCGCCATGCGGCGGATGGCGAAAGCCGCTTTGTCGACCTGCGCGGCGGTGAGATGCACCGCGCGGATTTCGCGGCGGCCTGCCCCGCCCCTGAAGAAGCCGGTGATCTGCGTGACGAGCTTCAGCAGCGCATGGACCAGATTGACGGTGAATGGATGCTGGAAGATGCCGCCCGCTTTGACCCCTTGAGCCGCAACCAGCGCAGCCGCCGTCAGAACGATGCCGACGGCAGCGGTGACCTGGGCAGCGGCGTCTACACCGTGGGCGGCATGCTGGATAACCTCGACGACTACGAGCAGCGCTATCGGCAGCGCGCCGCTAGTAATGCCGAGCGGGTGCCTCAGCTGGACACTGTAGATGAACAGATGCCCGCGACCGAGGAGGTAGCCCCTGAGATTACCCGCCATCAGGCGGAAGCAGGTGAGTTCCTCTGGCCCCGGGATAACATCAGCAATGATGGCCGCTTGCAGGTCGTTATTCCCGGAGGCCTGACCCCCAGCCTGTTTGTTAACGGTGAAGACCTGGGCGATCAGTACCTGGGGGAACAGATTCTCAACCGTCGTGAGCGCGCGGCTGTCATCAGCTGGTACGGCGTGCCCCTGGAAGAAGGCACTAACCAGGTTGAAGTGAAAGCCAAGGATGCCTTCGGTAACGAGCGTGAACTGGCGGCAGCTGAGATCATCCGCCCGGCGGGTGCCTTCTCGCTGGCATTGAAAACCGCTGCCAGCACCCTGCCTGCCGATGGTGGCCGCTCTAGCGTGCCGGTGCAGGTAATCGTCAAGGATGTCAACGGCAACCTGGCCCGCGGTACCCACTTTGTCACGCTTGAGAACACCCGCGGCATCTGGCTGGAAGAAGACCTACAGCCGGATAACCCCGGCTTCCAGGTGCGCGTGCGCAACGGCGAGGCCCTGGTCAACCTGCGCAGCACCGAAAAGACCGGCACCATTGATATCAAGGCCAGTCTTGATGACATGTCGTCGAGCACCGAGATCGAGCAGATTGCGCCCATGCGGCCGCTGATTGCCACCGGCCTGATTCAGGGGCGTGAAACCTTCGGCCATACGAGCAGCAATGGCGAACGGCCCACCTCACTGGCCAGTGACGCCCCGGTGGAAGGCACTGAGAAGCGCGCGGCCGCTTTCATCAAAGGCGGAATTCGTGGCGATATGCACCTTACCCTTGCCTACGACAGCGAAAACCAGCTGGATGAGGAAGATGAAATCCGTCGCGACCTCAACCCCGCCGATTACTACCCGATTGCCGGCGATGCCTCGGTGCGCGGCTATGATGCACGCAGCGCCAGCAAGCTTTACGCCAAGCTGGAAAAAGACCGCAACAGCCTGATGTGGGGCGACTACCTGACCGATTCCGGCGGTAACTATGATGACCTTGGCCGGGTGCAGCGTAACCTGACCGGTATCAATGCCGTGCTGGAAAATGACAGCACCCGCCTGCAACTGTTTGGCGCCGAGTCAGACTATGACCAGGTGTCCGAGGAAATCGACGGCAACGGCACCGCCATGCTGTTTACCCTGAGCAACCGCCCGCGGCGTGACTCCGAAACCCTGGAGCTGGTGGTGCGCGACCGCAACAATCCTGGGCTGACGCTGTCTACCCGCACGCTGCGGCGTAATGTGGATTACTCGATCAACTACTTCACCGGGGATATCCGTTTCTTCGATGTCATTCCGTCCTTTGACGATGACAACAACCCGGTGGTGGTTCGTGCCAACTATGAGCTGGAAGACAGCAGTGATGAAACCAGCACCATTCTGGGCGCGCGATTGACCCATCAGTTTACCGATGAAATTGATGTCAGCGTCAGCTATACCGATGACGATCACGAAGAAACCGGCTTTGACCTGAGCAGCCTGACGGCCCGTTACAAGCTCGATGACCGTAATACGGTGTACGGCTCTGTGGCCACCATGTCCAATCGCGAGGACGACAGCGAAGGCGATGCCATGAGCGTCGGGGTTCAGCGCCAGTGGGAAAACGGCGGCAGCACCGATGTGCGCTGGGCCAAGGCCGAGGAAGGCTTTTCCAACAGTGCCGGCGGCATCAGTGAAGGCCGTGAGGAAGCGCGCGTGGCGCACCGCCAGCCGATTACCTCTAACCTGGCGGCCAACATTGAAGCCATCCATTCCGATGATCTTGAATCTTCCGACAAGGAAACCAGTGTCGGCCTGATGGGCGAGCTGGATCTGGGCAAGACGCGGCTGATGGCCGGTGCAAGGCGCATCGAGCAGCAGGAAGACGACGAGACGGATCGTTTTACCACCGCCATTCTGGGCGCTGAGCGTAACCTGCGCCTTGGCGAACGGCCCCTGTCGCTCGGCGCTGAGTATGAACAGGCACTGGAAGGCAGTGACCGCAAGCGCATAGCCGCGGATGCCGAGCTGGGGATAACCGATAACACCAGCGTCTATGCCCGCTATGACTTCAAGAACAGCCTGACCGGGATCAACCAGTTGAGCAGTGATACCCAGTCAGAGCGCCTTTCGGTGGGTACCCGCTCCAGCGTGACCCAGACAACCGATGTGTTTTCCGAGTACCGCCTGGAAGGCGCTCAGGACGGCCGGGATACTGCCGTGGCCAGCGGGGTCCGCTCAGACCTTGAAGTGACAGAGGGTGTGACCGTCAGCCCCTCCTTTGAATGGATCAATGCGGTGGATGGTGATGACGACCAGAACAGCACCGCGGTGTCGGTGGCAGTGGAAGACCTGCGCGATGAAAACCGCCGCACCCTGGCGCGGATTGAAACCCGCTTTGGCAATGACCGCACTTATTACGGTGTGAGTGCGGCCAATATCTGGCGTCTGAATCAGGACTGGTCCGGCGTGGTGCGTAATGATCTGCGCCTGCAGGATTTTGATGACAAGGATCGCGATGGCGACAATATCGTCACCCTGGGCTTCGCCCGCCGCCCCTTGATGGATAACCGTCACCATACCCTCTTCATGTACAAGTGGAAGGAGAAGTGGGGCGGAGAAAGCGGCAACGACAGCACCGTTCACCTGCTGTCCAACCACCACAACTACCAGGCCCATGATGATCTGATTCTGTCCGGGCGTCTGGGCGGCAAATGGCAGACCACCGAGCTGGATGCCTTCAGTGAATCCACCGAGGCCTACATTGCCGATGGCCGGGTGATCTGGGATATCAATCGCCGCTTTGATCTTGACCTGCACGGCGGCGTGCTGGCCACAGAAGGCGGCGACGAGCTGCGCTACAGCTATGGTCTGGGTCTCAACGCCCTGGTGCGCCGCAACCTGCGCCTGGGCATTGGCTACAACGTCAGCGGTTTCACGGATGAAGACCTTGACCCGCAAGGCTATAACGCTGAAGGCCTGTATATCGGCTTTGAATTCAAGTTTGACGAAAATGATCTTGACTGGCTTGGCGCAACGGCCGCCGAACAGCGCAGCTATCTGGGAGAGTCGAAATGAGCAAGACACCATTGGCGGCCGTAATAGTGGCGTTGTTTAGCCTGACAGGGTGTGCCTCTACTGAATCCCTGTATGCGGAATATGATGCCTTTTGCACCACAGAACCGCACGTCGTGACCATTACGGAAGACAACACCCGGCAGTGGGAACCGGCGGTGTATTTCGGTTTTGATGAAGCGGTGCTGAACGCTGCCCAGCGCCAGCGGCTCGACCATAACCTGGCGCTGCTGAAAGAGCACCCCGAACTGCAGTTGAGTGTCCGCGCCTTTACCGACCAGCGCGGTTCTCAGGCCTATAATCGCGAACTCTCCGAACGTCGCCGTCAGGCCGTGGTGGCGTATCTCACCGAGCAGGGCCTGGCGCCGTCGCGGATGCGCTCCACCCCGGCAGGCAAGCAGGCGCCGATACTCGACAGCATGGCGGTGGATGATCGCGTCATCAATCGCCGTGTCGAGATGCTGCTGCTTGATGCCCAGGGCCGCCCGCTGGTGTTGAGCCTGGACCCTGATGCCAGCGGCGGTGATAACTTTACCCCGCCCACACCGGTGGAGTGACCCAATGAAAGCCATACACAAATTTTTTATTAGCGTTGGCCTGGCACTGGTGGTGCTGGGGGCCGCAACCGCTGGCCAGGCGGCTGCGCCGCAGGCAGGTACCATTATCAGCAACCAGGCGTCGGCCTCGTTCAAGAGCTGTCTCGATGATGCCTGTAATGAAACCGCCGAGGCGCAGTCGGTTACCTCCAACCTGGTGGAAACCGTGGTGCAGGCCGT
>NZ_VMQS01000072.1 GCF_007625055.1 Halomonas sp. | reverse complement strand
CTGCGCGATGAATCCACCCATGAAGCGCCGACGCGCCTGGTGATTGAACCGCGTTCAAATCGCGTGGACGTGGATGTCTTGATGGCTCACCTGTTTGCCACCACGGACCTGGAAAAGAGCGTACGGGTCAATATGAACGTGATCGGCCTGGACGGCCGCCCGCGGGTCATGCCACTGGCGGATATGCTCGCCGAATGGCTGCGCTTTCGGCGTGCCACCGTGCGCCGTAGGCTGGAACATCGTCTGGGTAAGGTGGAAGATCGCCTGCATATTCTGGAAGGCCTGCTGATCGCCTACCTTGATCTGGATGAAGTGATTCGCATCATTCGTGAAGAAGATGAACCAAAAGCGGCGCTGATGGCGGCCTTTGGCCTTTCCGAACGCCAGTCAGAAGCCATTCTGGAGCTGCGCCTGCGCCACCTGGCCAAACTGGAAGAAATCAAAATCCGCGGCGAGCAGGAAGCGCTGGAGAAAGAGCGCAGACAGCTGCAGGGCCTGTTGGGTAGTGATGCCAAGTTGACCAACCTGATTGAAAAGGAGATTCGCGCGGCCGGCAAGGAGCACGCCGACGAGCGCCGCTCGCCGCTGGTGGAGCGCACTGAAGCCCGGGCGCTGTCTGAAGTGGAGTTGCTTGGGGCTGACCCCATTACCGTCGTGGTCTCGGAGAAGGGCTGGATTCGCGCCGCCAAAGGTCACGATATTGACCCGGAAGGTCTCTCTTATAAAGCAGGCGACCGCTTCCTCATGGCGGCCAGGGGCAAGACCAACCATCCTCTGGTAATGCTGGATGATACCGGGCGTGCCTATACATTGAGTGCCCACAACCTGCCCAGTGCCCGTGGCCAGGGCGAGCCGATCACCGGGCGGGCCAACGTCGCCGCTGGAGCACAGATGGCGGGTATATTGATGGCCGCACCCGAAAGCCGGTTTCTGCTCGCCAGTGACGGTGGCTACGGGTTTATTGCCCGCCTGGGTGAGCTGACCGGCAAGAACAAGGCGGGCAAAAGCGTGCTGACCATTCCCAAAGGCTGCAGCGTCATGCCGCCCGCGATGATACCCGAGGGCGAATCCCTGTGGGTAGCCACGGTGTCCAATGAGGGGCGCCTGCTGGTATTCCCGCTGGAGCAGCTGCCGGAGATGAACAAAGGTAAAGGCAACAAGATGTTGGACATCCCTGGTCCACGGGCTGCGCGACGGGAAGAATTCATGCTGGATATCACCGTGCTGGGCGAAAGTGGCGCCTTGGTGCTGCATGCGGGTAAACGTAAACTGACCCTCAAATCAGAGGATCTGTCCTACTATCGGGGTGAACGTGGCCGTCGGGGCAACAAGCTGCCACGCGGTTTCCAGAAAGTTGACCGGCTTGAGGCGGGGGAATAAATCATGAAACGCTGTTTGATTCGTGCGACGGGCAGGGCGCGACCCGACCAGCTTGCCGGGCTTGGCAGGGTATTGGCAAAAACCGGGGCACGTCTTTTGGATATCAACCAGAGCGTGACCTTTGGCATGCTCTCGCTGGAGGCACTGGTGGCGCTGGAGCATGACAGCGCGCTGGAAGCCATGCTCAGCGAAGCCGGCGATAGTCTGGGGCTGGATATTCAGGCCATCGCCGTGAGTGCGGAGGATTATCACCGCTGGAGCCTGGAAGCCAGTCAGCCGCGTTTGATCCTGACCCTGCTGGCGCCGCGTCTGCCTGCTGGCATCCTGGCGGAAGTGGGTGGCTTGACGGCGGAGTTTGGTCTGCACGTTGAGCTGGTACACCGGCTTTCCGGGCGCGAGCCGCTGGATGGCGAAGCACCTGGCAAGGGTGCCTGCGTTGAATGCTGGTTAAGAGGCGATGACGTCAACCTGGCCGCGCTGCATGAAAAAGCATTGGCGCTCGGCGCCCAGCACGGCGTGGACATTGCCCTTCAGGAGGACAGCATCTGGCGGCGCCATCGCCGTCTGGTGTGTTTTGATATGGATTCCACCCTGATTAAGGCTGAAGTGATCGACGAGCTTGCCCGTCGTCACGGAGTAGGCGATGAAGTGGCCGCGGTGACCGAGCAGGCAATGCGCGGCGAGCTGGACTTCAAACAGAGCTTTCGCGCGCGGATGAGCAAGCTTGAAGGATTGGATGAGGCCGTGCTGGCGGACATTGCTGACGAGCTGCCGCTGATGGACGGCGTAGAGCGCCTGATGGCCAACCTCAAACGGCTGGGCTACCGCACGGTAATCATCTCCGGTGGTTTTACCTACTTTGCCCGCCACCTGCAGGAGAAGCTTGGCTTCGATGAAATTCATGCCAACGAACTGGTGATCGAGAACGGCAAGGTTACCGGGGAGGTTCAGGAGCCGATTGTGGATGCTGAACGCAAGGCGGAACTGCTTGAGGCTATTGCCCTTCGTGAGGGCTTGACCCTTGACCAGGTCATTGCGGTTGGCGACGGCGCCAATGACCTGAAAATGCTGGCTAAGGCCGGCCTGGGGATTGCCTATCGTGCCAAGCCGCTGGTCCGCGCTCAGGCGCGTCAGGCGATTTCCACCCTGGGGCTGGATGCGGTGCTTTACCTGATTGGCTATCGCCATAGCGACCTGCTTGATTAGTCGCTAGAGTAACTTGGAGTCACTACACAACGGGGCGCTGATGCGCCCTGTTGCCGTCATGCTGTATGCCAGGACCTAACCATGGCCTTTATCCGGGTGTGGCACAGGGCGTTCGCCGACTTCTTCCGAGCGAAGCTCGACGGGTTTGCCTTCGGTCACATCAATCCGCCTGAGCTTTAGATGCAGCCCCGTCTTGGCCAGCAGGTGGGCGCTGACCGGTGCAGTAATAAACAGGAACAGCGTAATCAACACTTCCTGAATGTCTGGCACGCCTTCATAACTCCAGAAATACAGCATGGAGGCAATGAGCATGAACCCGATACCCAGGGTCGTGGCCTTGGTAGGGCCGTGCAGGCGCATATAGAAATCTTTCAGGTGCGCCATACCCAGGGAGCCAATAAACAGAAACACACCGCCAGCCATCAATAACAGCGATGCCAACGCTTCAACAATCCAGGCCATGGGAACTCCTTTGGTCTATTCAATGATGTCGCCGCGCAGAATGTACTTGCACACGGCAACGGTACTGATGAAGCCCAGCATGGCAATCAAGAGGGCGGATTCAAAATAGGTCTTGCTGTTCAGCCACAGACCCAGCAACACAATCAGGGCGATGGAATTGATGTACATGGTGTCCAGCGCAAGCACCCGGTCAGGCAGATCCGGCCCTACCGCAAGGCGGTAAAGGTTGAGGATCAATGCCGCGCTGACCAGTGTCAGGGTGATGTAAAGGGCGAACATCAGCATTCGTAAATCTCCTTGAGCGGCTGTTCGTAGCGCTGGCGGATCTGTTCGATCAGGGCCTCCTCATCGTCTACATCCAGTGCATGGATCAGCAGCGACTTGCCATCCATGCGCAGGTTGGCAGACACCGTGCCCGGTGTCAGGCTGATCGTGCTGGCCAGCAGGGTAATGGTAAAGCGCTCCTCAAGCATCAAGGGATACTCGATGAAGTGGGGGCGTAGTTTGCGCCAAGGGTTGGAAATAAGATAAGCCACTTCAAAATTGGCGATAACGATGTCCTTAAGGACGCGCAAAGCAAAGCGCAGCAGTTTGAGAGGCTTGCCAATTCGCGGTTCGGCATCCCAGAAACGATAAGTGGCCAGTGGGATGGCCACGGCAAGGGCGCTACCCAGTACAATCTGGCCAAATGCAACGCTGCGCACCAGCAGCAGCCAGACCAGCAGCAGCAGGATTGACAGAACCGGCGTGGGCAACCAGGAGCGTGGTTTGATCATGGGTTATCTCCTGCGTCAGGCATCAGCGTTTCAATCAGCCCCAGCGGGTTGGCAAGCTGTTCGGCAGCGTCTGAGGTGTAATGGCTAACAGGGCCGGCAAAGATCACCAGCAAGGGCGCGGCACTGAGTAGCCATATGACCCCGAACCATTGCTCACGGGGAAGTTTCTTGCCCGTGGCAGTGCCGCGCTGGCTGCGCCAGAAAAGCGTGGAACCCGCACGAGAAAGGGCAATCAGTGAGCTCAGCCCGGCCAATAGCAACAGCGGCCATAGCCACAGCCGCTGCATGCCTTCCGCTGCGTTAAGCATCAGCGCCTTGCCAAGTGCGCCGGAAAGTGGTGGCAGGCCCGCCACCGCGATCGCACCGATAAAAAATGCCAGTGCCAGCCATTGGCCCTGAACCAGGGGGCGGCCTTTGACCAATCGGGTGCCGGGCTTGCCGCGCTGGGCACCAATCATGTCGGCCAACAGGAAAAGCCCACCGGTGACCAGAGTGCTGTGAATCAGGTAATACAGGAGGGCAGATACGGCTTCGGGTGTGCGCATGCCGATACCCGCCAGCAGGGTGCCCACCGAGACCAGTACCAGATAGGCGACCAGCAGGCGAAGATCCTTGGCAGCCAGTACGCTTACGCCGGCAATCGCCAGCGTGGCCAGCGCGAACCACCACACCCAGGGTTGTTCCAGAGCGGCCAGGTTACCCGCCTGGTCACCGAAAATCAGGCTATAGACCCGCAAAATGGCGTAAATACCCACCTTGGTCATGATCGCAAACAGGGCCGCCACCGGGGCTGGCGCGTTGGCATAGGCGCGCGGGAGCCAGAAATACAAGGGCAGGATGGCCGCTTTCAAGCCGAATACCACCAGCAGGATCAAGGCACCCGCCGTCACCAGGCCTTCCCGCTCGGGTGGCAGTTCCGTCAGGCGTTGAGCCATATCAGCCATATTCAGCGTGCCTGTGGCGCCGTATAGAACGCCAACGCCAATCAGAAACAACGATGAACCGGCCAGGTTAAGCACAACATAATGAACGCTGGCCTGAATGCGCGCCTTGCCGCCCCCGTGAAGCAGCAGCGCATAGGAGGCCAGCAGCAGGACTTCAAAAAACACAAAGAGGTTAAACAGATCCCCAGTCAGGAAAGCACCGTTGATGCCCATTAGCTGCCATTGAAAAAGGCCATGGAAATTACTGCCTTTTTCGTCATCGCCGGCACAGGCGTAGATGACGGCCCCGACCGCGAGTACCGAAGTCAGCAGTACCATCATTGCCGACAGGCGATCCAGTACCAGGGCAATTCCGAAGGGCGGCTGCCAGTCACCCAACGCATAATAGGTAATCTCACCGCTGGCGGCCTGGTTGACCAGGCCAATCGAGACAAGCAGCAACAAGGCAGTGGAAACAATGCTGACAATCCGCTTGTAGCGGACGATCCCCTGACGTTGATAGAGCAGCAGAATACCGGCAATCAAGGGAAGAATGACGGGTAACACAATCAGATGTTGAGTCATTCGCGGTCTTCCTTTTTACCGTCTACGTGATCGTTACCCGCTTCACTGCGCGCGCGCATAGCCAGAATGACAACAAAGGCTGTCATGGCAAAGCCGATCACAATGGCTGTCAGCACCAGGGCTTGAGGCAAGGGGTCGGCAATCGCGCCCTGTTGCTGATTCACCAGGGCAGCGCCGTCAGTCGTCAAGCCACCCATGGAAAACAGGAACAGGTTCACCGCGTAGGATAATAGCGTCAGGCCGACGACCACCGGGAAGGTGCGTCCACGCAGGGTAAGATAGAGGCCGCAGGCAGTCAGCACCCCGGTTGTAATGGCATACAGCAGTTCCATTAACGAGTCTCCTTGTTGGGCGAAGAGGCTTCGGGCTCGGTTTCTGAGGGTTCAAGCGTTGGCCGGTGGGATGTGGTGACCTTACCCAGGTTGGCCAGAATCATCAGGGTGGCGCCGACAACGGCCAGGTAGACACCCAGATCAAACAGCATGGCCGACGCCAGTTCGAAAGTGCCCACCAGGGGCAGAGTGAAATAGGCAAAGGTCGATGTCAGGAAGGGATAACCAAACACCCAGCTGCCCAGGCCGGTAAGCGTTGCAATCGCAACGCCGGCGATGGCCACTGGCTGGAAAGGAAAGTCCAGACGCTCCTGAGCCCACTCCACACCGCGCGCCATGTACACCAGGATCAGGGCGACCGCCGTGACCAGTCCGGCAATAAAGCCTCCCCCCGGCAGGTTGTGGCCACGCAGGAAAATAAACGCAGACACCAGCAGTGCCAATGGTAGCAGGGCCATTGAAATGGATGTCAGGATGGCCGGGTAGCGGTCCGGCGACCAGACTCGGCCTTCACCATCACTATGTGGCAGGAACAGGCGCAGTCGGTTGAGTAGCTTGAAAATTGCGAGCCCGGCGAGTGCCAGTACGGTGATTTCACCGAGCGTATCAAAACCACGGAAATCGACCAGGATGACATTGACGACGTTGTAGCCCCCGCCGCCGGGTTTGCTGTTGGCCAGAAAGTAATCGGAAATCGACAACGTAGGCGTGGTTAAAACGGCATAGTTAAGGCTGGCGATCACCAGACCCAGGGCTGATGCCAGCAGGATATCGCGCACATTGCGCAGTGGGCTGGATTCGCGCGGCGTTTTCTGGGGCAGGAAGTACAGCGCCAGCATCAACAGGATCATGGTCACTACTTCCACTGAGAGCTGGGTCAAGGCCAGGTCCGGGGCAGAAAAGCGCGCAAAGGTCAGCGCTACGAACAGACCTACGACGGAGAGCATCAACAGTGAAATCAGGCGATAGCGGTGGGTCGCTGCGGTAGCGATGCCTCCAAATATCAACATGGCGGCCCCCAGCAGCACAATGGCATCAACCGGCTGGTTGCCCAATTCCCCGGTAAGTGAGTCCATCGGTGCCAGCCCGATCACGCCCATGACCAGCGCAGATAACAGTAAAAGCCCCATGTAGCGCTGCAGTGAATGACCTTCAACCTTGTTGATCAGCCAGTCTGCTTTCTGGTTCATATTGCCAATAACGCGTTCGAATACCTGTCTCGCATCCACGCTTGCAAACGGCTGGGTCAGCTGGCGCAGGTCAGGGTGGCGCCAGTACATCAGGGTGCCGAACGCCAGAGCGGCAAGACTCATCAGCAGTGGCAGGTTGAAGCCGTGCCAGATAGACAGATGAAATTCAAGAGGCTCGCCCAGTACAGCCTGAGCAGCAAGCGATAAGAGCCCGGACGCCATCAACCCGGGTAACAGGCCGACTACGACACAAAGACCAACCAGGATTTCAACCGGCAAGCGCATCAGGTGGGGTGGTTCATGGGGCGATTTGGGCGGTGCTTTCTGGGCGGGCTTGAAGAAGACGGCATGCACCAGTCGCAGCGAGTATGCCACCGAAAGAATGCCGCCCAGAGTAGCCAATGCAGGCAGCAGCCAGCTCAGCCCCCCCAGTACCGGCGTGGCAAGGGTCTCGGTAAAGAACATTTCCTTGGAAATAAAGCCGTTCAACAAGGGAATACCCGCCATGGCGGCAGCGGCCAGAGTGGTCAGCAGGGCCGTTACCGGCATGGCCTTTTTCAGGCCACCCAGCATCCTGAGCTCGCGAGTGCCGGTCTCATGGTCAATGATGCCCGCGCTCATGAACAGGGCTGCCTTGAAAATGGCGTGGTTGAGAATATGGAAAAGGGCAGCAAGTACTGCCATGGGGCTGCCGATGCCGAGCAGGACAGTGATAAGGCCCAGGTGGCTGACGGTAGAAAAGGCCAGAATACCTTTAAGGTCGGTTTTCAGCAGGGCAAACCAGGCGCCGTATAACAGCGTGATGGTCCCGATCAGCGAGACAGTCACCGACCAAAGTTCACTGCCGGCAATGGCGGGATGCAGGCGCGCCATCAGGAAGATACCGGCCTTGACCATAGTGGCCGAGTGCAGATAGGCAGACACCGGCGTAGGTGCCGCCATGGCATGGGGTAACCAGAACTGGAACGGGAACTGGGCCGACTTGGTGAAGGCACCGAGCAGCACCAGCACCAGCATCAAGGGGTAGCGTGGATCGGCCAGGATGACATCCTGACTTGCCAAAACCACATTCATATCGAAGCTGCCGACCATGTCGCCAAGCAGCAATAGCCCGGCCAGCAAGGCAAGCCCCCCGGCGCCGGTCACGGTCAGCGCCATACGCGCACCTTTGCGGGCATCGCTCTGGTGAGACCAGTAGCCAATCAGCAGGAAAGACGAAATACTGGTCAGTTCCCAGAACAACCAGAGCAGAATCAGGTTGTCTGACATGGCAATACCGACCATGGACGCCATGAATAGCATCAGATAGGCATAAAAACGGTCGAACGGCTCTTCAGGGCTGAGGTAAAAATGCGCATAAAGCAGAATCAACAGGCCAATGCCGAGAATCAGCAGATTGAACAGCAGCGTCAGGCCGTCCAGGCGCAGCGCCAGATCCAGCCCCAGTTCTGGCAGCCAACCGACTGAAAAACGCAACGTCTCACCATCAATGAGTGCCGGCACCTGAGAAAAGGTGAGCAACAGGGCAAGGGCAGGAGCAATGGCCGTGATCCGTGTGCTCAGAACACGATCCCGCTGGCCCAGCAATGCGGGCACCAAAACACCCAGCAAGGGCAGTAAAGCTATCCACAGCAGTATCATGGGGGGCATCCAGTGAAAATGTCTTGATGTGTTGAGGTCGTCCTGTCATGTGTCGCTTGCTCAAGCGATGCATCAACAGGCCCTAGGATACATCAGTCAGTTTCACAGCGTATCAATTGTACCGAGATTTTGAAGCGTTCCCTTAAACATGATGACTTCATGCAAATAAAGTGTGAAACAGGCACTAAAAATGATGGAGCAGGAACGAGGTACAACTGAACAATATGAAGGGCAATGTTTACCAGCGGCAGGCGCAGCCCAGCCGGATGGAAACACTGTTAACTGCTCAACGGCAGCCCGTCAGGCAAAAGGGTGTTGACAAAACCGTCAAGGATTGATTTTCTAGTAAGTATGAATATTGCCATGACAAATCTCACATTGGATCTACGACTACTAAGCGCCCGTCTCTGAATGGTTAGAGGCGGGCA
>NZ_VMQS01000023.1:5648-37322 GCF_007625055.1 Halomonas sp. | reverse complement strand
GGTGATCATCTCAGCCAGCTTGGTGCCTTCGCGGGCGCGGGCATCAATCAGTTCATCCAGCGCCTGCTCGAAAAGCTGGGTGGCTGCCGCCTGAAGGGTTTCCGGATCCAGGTGTTGAGTGGCCATCACGCCAGGCTGGTTGAGCAGGTCAAGCGTGGTAGGGGGCACGGCATCCGGCACCTGTTGCTGAATGGCCGTCAGGGCATCCGCTATTTCCTTCAGGCGCTGGATATTGACCGCGGGGGCCTGGCTTGCTTCAGCGGCCTCAAACCGCAGACTGCATTCCACCTTGCCGCGCACCAGACGCTGGCGCAATGATTCGCGCAACACCGGCTCCAGGGCTCGAAACGTATCTGGCAGGCGAAAATGAGGCTCCAGGTAGCGCTGATTGACTGAGCGTATTTCCACTTGCAGGCTGCCGAAGGCGGCGACCTGCTCAACACGGGCGAAGGCCGTCATGCTATGAACCTGGGCAATGGCCATAAGGGTTCCTTGGTTAATGAAGTTTTCATTCAGTCTACCTGATATTCCGCGCCTTACGCTGACAGACGTGTAGAATACGGCCAACTGAGTTCGGCTATTTTTTTATTGATGACCATGAGAGGTGCTATGCGTCCTGATGTTGTTCGCCCCAGCGGCCGTGCCGCCGACCAACTGCGTGAAATCCGCCTGACCCGTGATTACACCCGCCATGCGGAAGGTTCGGTGCTGGTAGAGTTTGGCGATACCAAGGTGCTGTGTAATGCCAGCGTGGAAGCGGGTGTGCCGCGCTGGCTGCGTGGCAAGAACCAGGGGTGGATTACTGCTGAGTACGGAATGCTGCCGCGGGCGACCCATTCCCGCAGTGGCCGCGAGGCGACCCGCGGCAAGCAAGGCGGCCGCACCCTGGAAATCCAGCGCCTGATCGGCCGCAGCCTGCGGGCTGCCGTGAATCTGAAGAAACTCGGCGAGTTCACCATTACGGTGGATTGCGATGTTATTCAGGCTGATGGTGGCACACGCACTGCTTCCATAACCGGTGGCTGTGTCGCCCTGGTAGATGCCATTCGCCATCTGCAACGCGAAAAGAAGATCAAGGGTGACCCCTTCAAACAGATGGTCAGCGCGATTTCTGTGGGTATCTACAAAGGTGTCCCGGTACTCGATCTGGATTATCCGGAAGACAGCAAGGCCGACACCGACCTGAACGTGGTGATGACCGAAAACGCTGAAATGATTGAAGTACAGGGAACGGCCGAAGCCGGTGCTTTCAATCGCGCTGAACTGAATGCCATGCTCGATCTGGCCGAAAAAGCCGGCGCTGAGCTGCGTGCACACCAACGTGAAGCACTGGGAATTTGTGAATAGGCGTGAGCAGAGTAAGGTAGATAAAACAAAAGGCCAGCATTCGCTGGCCTTTTGAATACTACACGCATGCATGGCGATACAGGGAAGTGAGCGCTTACAGCGCCAGATCGTACTCGACAATCAAGGGGGCGAATTCGGAGAAGGTCGCCTCGTAATCGATCCAGGCATCCACTACATGGCGGCGGAAATTGGGGCCAACCAGTTGATAGTCGATCCGCCAGCCTTCCTGGCGCCCACGGGACACCTCCTGATCCAGCTTGGGCCACCAGGTATATTCACCCGCGTCGCGATTAACCTCACGGAAAGTATCGATAAACCCGGTCGGGCCAAGTACATGATCCATCCAGGCGCGCTCTTCCGGGCGGAAACCGGATGTCAGCTGGTTATCTGACCAGTTAGCCAGGTCAATCGTCTTGTGGGCGATATGCCAGGTGCCACAGATAATATATTCCCGGCGCTTACGCGCCATCTTGCTCAGGTATTCCTGGTACTGCTCCATGAAGGCCTGTTTGGCCTTCTGGTCACTGCCATCGGGCATCAGGAAGGTGGCAATACTGAAACGGTCGTAGTCTGCCTGTAAAAAGCGCCCTTCATGATCGCACTGTGGAAACCCAAGGCCATACATGATCGCCTTGGGAATCTTGCGGCAATAAAGTGCCACGCCGGCAAAACCATCCTCCTCTGCGTCCAGAAAATAGCCTTCGTAACCTTCCGGATAGAGAATATGGTCGCCTAGTTCGAAACTTTTCGCCTTGATGTTCTGCACGCAGACCACGTCGGCATCCTGCTGAGCCAGCCAGTCCAGGAAGCCACGATCGACGGCATCACGAATACCATTGACATTGATGCTGGCAATTTTCATAGATCGTCCCTTTAGCGTCGCTGCTGTATGATACCCGACGTTTCGACGTTTGAGTAAATCCCCCACAAAAAATCGCGAGGATTATCGTGTCTGCCTCTCTACAATCGTATCAACGCGACTTTATCGCCTTTGCTATTGATCAGGGCGTGCTCAAGTTTGGCGAATTCACCCTGAAATCCGGTCGTATAAGCCCGTATTTTTTCAATGCCGGCCTGTTTCAGACGGGCGGTGCCCTGGCCAGGCTTGGGCGCTTTTACGCCCAGGCGATTGTTAATAGCGGCCTCAAGGCCGATGTACTGTTTGGCCCTGCCTATAAAGGCATTCCGCTTGCAGCCGTTACTGCCGCTGCACTCGCTGATCACCATGATCTTGACATGCCCTACGCTTTCAACCGCAAGGAAGCCAAGACCCACGGTGAAGGCGGCACAACCGTAGGTGCTCCACTAACGGGTGATATCCTGATTATCGACGATGTCATCACGGCAGGCACGGCCATTCGAGAGGTGATGACCCTCATCGAACACAGCGGTGCCCGAGCCGGCGGCGTCATTATTGCCCTGGATCGCCAGGAGCGTGGTCAGGGCGAGCAAAGCGCCATCCAGGAAGTCGAAGCCACTTTTGGTATGCCGGTTGTCAGTATCGTTACTCTGGCACAGGTGCTGACCTACCTGGAAGAGCAGGCAGACCCCGACATGCAGGTGCATGCCAGAGCCATTCGCGCTTATCGCGCTGAGTACGGTAGTGAATGATTACCTAGCCGGGGGCGGCGGCACCAGCAAAGCCTAGCTGGCGCCAGGCCTCATAGCTGACCAGCGCCACGGCATTGGACAGGTTAAGGCTGCGATTATTAGGCTGCATGGGAATCAGTAACTTGTTTTCTGCGGCGATCAAGGCGTGGGCCTGCTCCGATAAGCCACCTGTTTCAGAACCAAACAGTAAAACATCGCCCGCGCCAAAAGAAGCCTCGCTATAATAGCGCGTGCCGCGGGTTGTCAGCGCCCACAGGGTTCGCCCCTGCATCGCTTCCACAAAGGCGGTGAAATTGGCATGACAGCGCACATTGGCCAGATCCCGGTAATCAAGCCCGGCACGACGCAGTTTTTTCTCTTCCAGATCAAACCCCAGCGGCTCGATCAGGTGGAGCTGGCAACCATTGTTGGACGCCAGGCGCATGATGTTACCCGCATTCGGCGCCATCTTTGGCTCAAACAGCGCGATGTCAAACATTGGTTCTTCCAGACATTGGCTTACCTTCCACATGTAAAGGATGCATTCTGCCATGAACCCCGCCATTGCCCAACGCTTGCGAAACCTCAACCCGCGCCAGCAGGAAGCGGTGCGCTATATTGATGGCCCCTGCCTGGTGCTGGCGGGGGCGGGGTCTGGCAAAACCAGTGTGATCACGACCAAGATTGCTTATCTGGTACAGGAATGCGGCATGAGCGCGCGCCGCATCGCCGCCGTGACCTTTACCAATAAAGCTGCCCGGGAAATGAAAGAGCGAGTCGGGAAAATGCTACAGGGCAAGGAAGGCCACGGACTGACGGTGTCGACCTTTCACACTCTGGGGTTGAATATCATTCGTTCAGAGCTCAAGACCCTGGGCTACAAGCCTGGCTTTTCGCTGTTTGACCCGGAAGATGCCAAGGCCCTGCTGCGTGACCTGATGAACAAGGACGCTCAGGTAGATGCGGAGCAGATCAACGCCGTACAGGGCAAGATTTCCCAGTGGAAAAATGACCTGGTACTACCCGGCAACGCGCTTTCTCTGGCTAACGATGATGACGAGCATTTTGCCGCCCGGGTGTATGAAGCCTATGTGCGCCATCTGAAGGCCTACAATGCCGTTGATTTCGATGACCTGATTCTGCTGCCGGTAGTGCTCTTGCAACGCGACCCGGAAGCCCTGGCCCGCTGGCGGCGCAAGATTCATTACATGCTGGTGGATGAGTATCAGGACACCAACGTTTCCCAGTATCTGCTGGTAAAACTGTTAATGGCAGAACGCGCGACCTTCACCGTGGTAGGCGATGATGACCAGTCCATCTACGCCTGGCGTGGCGCCCGTCCGGAAAACCTGATCACGCTGGGTGAAGATTTTCCGCGCCTTAATGTTATCAAGCTGGAGCAGAATTACCGTTCCACGGGCACGATTCTGCGGGCGGCCAACACCCTGATCGCCAACAACCCTCACGTGTATGAGAAAACCCTGTGGTCTGATATGGGCGACGGCGCGTCCATTCGCGTCGTCGTCAGTCGCCATGAGGAAGCCGAAGCCGAACGGGTGGCCAGCGAAATCCTCACCCGACGCATCAAGGAAAAATCCGAATGGCGGGACTTTGCAGTGCTCTATCGGGGAAATTTCCAGGCGCGCCTGTTGGAACTCAAGCTGCAGCACTATCAGATTCCCTACAAGCTTTCCGGCGGAACCTCGTTTTTCTCACGCAACGAGATCAAGGACGCCATGGCCTATCTGCGGCTGTTGATCAATCCTGCTGACGATAATGCCTTTCTGCGTATTGTGAACGTGCCTCGCCGGGAAATTGGCCCGGGTACGCTGGAAAAACTCGCCAACTACGCCACCGAACGTAACATTGCGCTGTTTGCTGCCTGTCATGAACTGGGGCTGGAACAGACCCTGCCGACCCGCGCCGTAGAACGACTTTCACGCTTTACCCACTTTATTGATGGCGTGCGCCAGCGTATGGACAAAGGCGACGCCATTGCCGCCATTCGTGACATGGTGCGCGATATGGACTACGAAGCCTGGCTTTACCAGAATGCCAGCGCCCCGACCATTGCCGAGCGGCGCATGGCCAACGTTTGGACACTGATCGACCAGTTGGAAAAATCACTTAACCGCGACCCGGAAGACGTTAATGATAGCACCACCACAGAAACCGACGGTGTGGAAGCGGCTATTTCTCGTCTGGTGCTACGCGACATTCTTGAACAGCAGGCCGAAGAGGATGATTCCGACCGGGTGCAGCTTTTGACCATGCACGCATCAAAAGGGCTGGAATTCCCCCACGTCTACCTGATGGGCCTGGAAGAAGACCTGCTACCCCACCGTAATGCTGTTGAAATGGATACGGTAGAAGAAGAGCGCCGCCTGGCCTATGTAGGCATTACCCGCGCGCGTCGCACACTGACGCTTACCCTGGCGCGCCAGCGCAAGGCCTATGGCGAACTGATGGATTGCCAGCCCAGCCGTTTTCTCGATGAACTGCCCGCCGAAGACCTGGAATGGGAAGGCCGCGCGGATAAAGAAGATCCGGAAAAAAAGCAGGCACGCGGCAAGGATGCCCTGGCAGGTATTCGTTCACTGCTAGGGTAAATAAACACAATCGGAACAAAAAATATCCACAGGGCGTATTATCGCTCGCCTGTGGATATCACAATGGGGTTGGACGTTAGTGTGGCAGTGAGTTACTGCACTTCGGATACCATGTAATCAACCACTGCCATGATTTCTTCATCAGAACCCTGGCTGGCACCGCGAGGCGGCATGGCCCCCTTGCCATTGAAAACGCTCTGATACAGGGCGTCTTTACCTTGTTCGATACGTGGCTCCCAAGCTTCTACATCACCAATCAGCGGGGAACCGGCAACGCCGTTGGCGTGGCAGGCTACACAGCCCAGGCTGCTGTAGAGTGCTTCACCATCCAGGCCGCTATCACTGTCAGTAGACGCCCCTTCATCAGAAGCGCTGGCCATGTCTTCTTCTGTTGTGCCGTCACTTTCTTCAGCAGAGGATGCCATCTCTTCCTCTGTACCTGCCGCATCCTCTTCCTGTGTGGCCGCTGATGCTTCCTCGGTCGCCGCTTCATCATCGCTTGAAGCGCTGCCAACATCAGAAACGTCCATCACCGGCTCAACCATATAGGCAGTCGCTGCTTCCATTTCTTCGTCAGACAGATCCGGGTTGCCACCCCGTGCAGGCATGGCCCCAATACCGTTGATCGAATGATCCAGCAGGGTTGCGAAGCCTTGCTCGGTACGCTCTGCCCAGGCTTCCTCATCACCTCGGATAGGCGCACCGGCGGCACCGGACTCGTGGCAGGCCGCACAGACGTTGCTGTAGATTTCACCACCGTCAATATCATCGCCACTGTCGCTACTGCTTTCTGCCGGAGCTGAGGCAGTACCACAGTCCTGACCCTGCAAGCAGAGTTGGCCAACCGGTGCCAGACGTTCCGCAATGGCATTACGCGCGGCTTCTTCCTGGGCGAAAGCACTGGATGTGCCTGCCATGACGCCAAAGGCCGCCAGCCCGCTCATGATCAGCTTAAGTTTCACTCTCACCACCTCTTGAGTTTTTCATCGAATGATTTCGTTACTTCTGTGTGCGGCGGTGCTGTCAAAAGCCGTGCACTGCCGAGACGCCAGGTTATTCAGGTAGACGTTCCAATGTGATTAGTATACCGACATCCTTGGGCGCAGGAAAATGCCACTCATGACTCTTATGTCGTATACAGCGTTAAATTCCGATACTGATCACGCCGTTTTCTCAGGTCTTGGCCAATCCGGTTTCTCCAGCTGACGGCTACGGGTCACCGCCAGAGCATGGTCCGCGACGTCTTTGGCAATGGTGGAACCAGCGCCTACGGTAGCACCTTTGCCAACCGTTACTGGCGCCACAAGAGCGGTATTTGAACCAATGAAAGCATTGTCATCAATCGTCGTCAGGTGCTTGTTGGCACCATCATAGTTGCAGGTAATCGTGCCTGCGCCCACGTTGACTCCACGTCCCAGGTGGGCATCGCCCACATAGCTGAGATGATTGATCTTGCTGCCTTCACCTACGTCAGTATTTTTGGTTTCCACAAAGTTGCCCACCTTGGCGTTTACCGCCAGACGCGTGCCGGGGCGCAGCCGTGCAAAGGGGCCGACCTGGTTCAGACCTGCGGCAACGACCGTGTCAATCACACTGTGACTGTCAACCACGCTTTCAGCGCCAATGGTGCTGTTCTTGATCACGCAGTAGGGGCCAATATGCACGCCTTCCCCCAGCTCAACGTCGCCTTCAAACACGCAGCCGATATCAATGGACACATCGTGGCCGCACGTCAGGTTACCGCGGATATCAATTCTTGCCGGGTCGGCCAGGGCCACGCCCTGGTCCATCAGCTGCTCGGCCAGTTCGGCCTGGTAGGCGCGTTCCAACCGAGCCATCTGGGCGCGGTTGTTGACGCCTTCAACTTCCAAGGGGGTCGCGGGCTGAGCGGTCGTCACGCTGACACCTTCATTAGCGGCCATGGCAATCACATCGGTCAGGTAATACTCGCCCTGGGCGTTTTCTGCCGACAGCTGAGGCAGCCAGCGCTTGAGCTGGGCGCTGGTCATGGCCATGATGCCGGTATTGCATTCGTTGATGGTCAGCTGTTCAGCACTGGCGTCTTTCTGCTCAACGATGGCGACCGCTTCACCGGCGTCATTACGCAGGATGCGCCCATAGCCATGGGGGTCTGTCAGCGTCACCGTGAGTAGCCCAAGGTGTTGCTCATCCACCCTGGCCAACAGACCTGCCAGGGTATCGCGGCGGATCAGCGGTACGTCACCATAAAGCACCAGCACCTTCCCCTGGCCTAGCTGCTCAAGCGTTTGCGCCACTGCGTGGCCGGTACCTTTCTGTTCGGCCTGCAGGGCGAAGTGCACATCGGCGCCCTCCAGGGCCGTCCGCAAACGGTCCGCGCCATGGCCAATCACCACATGCGTACGGCTGGGATTGAGCGCCTGGGCAGTTTCCAGCACATGGCTGACCATGGGTCTACCCGCCAGAGCGTGCAATACCTTGGGGGTTTGTGAGCGCATACGAGAGCCTTTACCGGCCGCAAGGATTACAACATCAAGCGCGTCGAGCATCTTATTCCTCCGTTGGGGTGTCGGGTGTCGCCTGCACGACTTCGATCGTCAGCTCATCCACCAGAGTGTCACCAAAGGTGCTAGCAAAACCGGGGCTGGCGAGACTCTTCCATTGTTCGCCATCGCGTACCAGCATCAGGACATCAAGATCGTGGGCCTGCGCGATGGCCATTCCTTCCTGTTCACCGGCCACCATCAGTGCCGTGGACCAGGCATCGGCTCGGGCATTGGAGTCATCAAACACGGATACAGAGGCCAGCCCATGGGTAATAGGGCGGCCAGTGCGAGGGTCAATGGTATGCGAAAAACGCTGGCCGTCCTGCTCGAAGTAATTGCGGTAATCGCCTGAGGTAGCCACCGTCATATCGCTGAGCGGCAGGACAAGCTGGGCGGTTTGCCGGCCGTCTTCGGGGACTTCAATACCAATACGCCAGGGCGTTTCTTCTTCGGGGTCACGATATCCCTGCGCCACCAGATCGCCGCCGAGATTCACCAGATAGTGCTCAAACCCCCGTTGACCAAGGTAGTCGGCCACCTGATCCGCCGCATAGCCCTTGGCGACGGCGGAAAGGTCAACAAACACATCCCGGGTGCGCTGCGCCTGATTGTCATCGGTATCAAACTCCAGGGCATCAGAACCCACCGTTTCCAGACGTGCTTCAAGCGTTTGATCATCAGGGACTTCTTCAGGCTGCGCTTCAGGGCCAAAACTCCACAGATTGACCAGCCCGCCCACGGTCACATCCAAGGCCCCTTGACTGTCCTCAGAGACGGATTGACTGATCGCCATCACCTCCACGGTAGCAGGCGAAAGCGACTGCCATTCGCCTACCGGTGCCTGGTTGAAAGCGACCAGTTCGGAATCATCCCGGTAGGTCGACATGGCCTTATCGACGTTTTGCAGTTCTTCCAGAAAACCTTCTTCAATATCACTGAGTTCCCCCTGGGTCAGCGGGTCTGCGATACTGATCTGGTAAAAACTGCCAAAAATGGCGCCTTCAAAGCGAACGGGGGACTCAAGCGGTCGTTCCTCTTCGGAGGAGCAGCCTGCCACCCCTAGCAGCCCGATTATCATCAGGCTTACCCACCCTAGCTTTTTCTGACTATTTATCATGCCATTCACCCTTTTCACTGTTGACTGCCAGACAGTTCCCGTCACAGGTTTTAAAGTACCAATTCTCAAAAATAAAAGATCCATAGCAACCAGGCGCCCAGCACTACGCGATAGATCACAAAGGGCTGCATGCCGATTTTGCGGATAAAGGCCAGAAAAAAGTGGATACACAGATAGGCGCTTAACCCGGAAAGCAAGGTGCCCATGATCATGGCGTTCCAGTCCATGGCATCCGGCTGGCTTGCCAGCTTGAAGGATTCAAGCCCGCCGGCCAGGACGATCACGGGGATGGATAAAAGGAAGGAAAAGCGGGCTGCTGCTTCGCGATTCATACCCATCATTAACGCAGCAGTGATGGTAATACCCGATCGCGAAGTGCCGGGGATCAACGCCAGCGCCTGGGCAAGGCCGATGATGATGGCGTCTTTCAGGCCTAGCTGGTATTCGCTACGTGTCCCGCGCTGCTTCCAGTCAGCGTAACCCAGCAGCAAGCCAAAAACGATCAGGCTCATGCTGATGATCAGGGTTGAACGCATGTAGCCTTCAATCACATCGTGGAGCACAAAACCAATCGCACACACCGGCAAGGTCGCCAGGGTGACCCATAATGCAAGCCAGGCATCGCGATCAACGCCTTTACCATTTAGCGCCCTAAGGCTACTGCGGGTCATCGACGCAATTTCGCGCCGGAAATAAATCATCACAGCACTCAGGCTGCCAAGATGCAGGGCAACGTCGAAAGCCAGTCCCTGGTCCTGCCAGTCGGTCAGCACTGGCACCAGGATAAGATGGGCAGAGCTTGAAATAGGGAGAAACTCGGTGAAACCCTGGACGATTGCCAGGACGATAATTTGTAACCAGTCCATTGAAGCCTTGCCTGTTAATCGAAACCCGCGATAGTTGCCTGATTAAACCGACGGGCACCGCGTAATGACGACATTTGATTTGATCCATAACACCCGGCGGTCAGCCATAGTGGTCAAGGATACACGGCCTTGACAGGATTGTCCGTTGCCACTTGCAGGGACCTTTGCATTTCAAATACAAGTATTCCAAACATGAGTATTTGCAAGTGGTGAGTTACAATATGGGTTCGATCGCCGAACAGCCCACAAGGTGGCGTATGCTTTCCAACCCAGACATCACACCGCAAGCGCATGACCATCAGAGTCGTGAAGCCAAGCGCGTCACGACGATTGGTGCCTGGCTCGACGCGACACTGAGCGCAGTCAAGGTAATCGTGGGTTTGTTGGTTGGTTCGGCAGCCCTGGTGGCGGATGGCATTCATTCACTTTCTGATCTGATTACTGATGGTTTTGTGTTTGCCGCCATTCATTATGGGCGTCAAGGGCCAGACAAGGACCATCACTATGGTCATGGCCGGATCGAAACCCTGACCACGCTGTTGCTGGGCAGCGTCCTTATTTTTGTGGCAGGGGGTATCGCCTGGTCAAGTATCGAGCGCCTGTTCAGTGGCACCCAGATCAATGCGCCAGGATTTGCTGCCATCGGTATTACACTTGCCGCCCTGTTGAGCAAGGAATGGATCTACCGTTACACCATGAAAGTCGCTCAGCGGGTACAGTCCAAGCTGCTCGAAGCCAACGCCTGGCACTCACGCAGCGATGCACTTTCGACTGCGGTTGTCCTGGTCGCGCTGGTTGGCGCCCAGTTCGGGTTTGGCTGGCTGGATGCCGTGGCTGCCATCATCGTCGGTCTGCTGGTTGGTAAGGTTGGCTGGGATTTACTATGGGAATCGGCGCGTGAACTCGTGGACACCGCCCTACCGACCGACGCCCAGCAACAGATGCATGAGGTAGCCTGCACGGTGCCAGGCGTTGATAGCGTTCACGATCTGCGCACTCGCCAGTCCGCCGGTTGGGCCATGGTCGATTTGCATATTGTGGTGGGGCCCAAAGTCAGTGTCTCCGAAGCCCATGAGATCGGCAATGAGGTCAGTCGACGCCTGCGTCATCAATTCCCGGCCCTGACCGATGTCATCTTTCATATTGACCCGGAAGACGACGCCGGCCAGGGTGACCCCAGCCGCTTGCCCGGGCTGCCTCTCCGCCCCGAAGTGGAAGCCGCGCTCAATGAGCGCTGGTATAAGCATCCGGTCTGGCGCACCCTGACCGATCTTCAGCTGCATTATCTGGACGGCAAGATATCTGTTTCTCTGGTGGTTGGGGGTACCGTCCAACAGCCGCCACAGTGTCTTGCCAGCCAGCTGAAAGCCATGGCCAGTGACATCGAGTGGCTGGGCAATGTGGAAATCCTGTTTATCACCCGCGCGGCCAGTAATGCGCCCTTTCAACAGCGCTGATCAGACCGCGACGCTCGTCAGTATGGCCGAGGCAATACTGAAATAGATCAGCACGCCAGAGGCATCAATCAGGGTGGTGACCAGAGGTGCCGATGCGGTGGCCGGGTCCACCTTGAAACGCTCGAGCACAAAAGGCAGGCACATCCCCATCAGGCTGCCAAACAGCACGATGGTTACCATGCTCAGAGCCACCACGATTGCCACCGCTTCACCTCCCCGCATCACCCCAATGGGCGCCACCGCCAGAGCCATGGTCAACCCCAATGCACCTGCTACCAGCAGTTCGCGGCCCAGCATCTTGCCCCAGTCTTTCACACCCACGTCGCCGGTGGCCATACCGCGCACCATCAAGGTTGCCGCCTGGGCACCCGCGTTGCCGCCTGAACCAATCAGCAGTGGCAGGAAGAACACCAGAGCCACCTGAGCCGCTATAATATCCTCGAAATAGGCGATCCCGGCCCCGGAGAACAGGTTGGCAAACACCAGCAGTACCAACCAGAACACCCGCTTGCGATACAGGCTCCACAAGGGCACACGACTGACGCCGTCTTCAAGCGCCCCAATCGACATCCCTTTATGAAAATCCTCTGTGGCCTCTGACTCTGCCACGTCCATGGCGTCATCATGGGTAACGATACCGACCATACGCTGCTCAGCATCAATCACCGGTAACGCCAAAAGGTCATAACGCGCCACAACACGCGCCACGGTTTCCTGCTCTTCACCCACCCAGGTGCTGATGACTTCCTTGATCATGATGTCATCGACAATCGCCCCCGGACGAGCCACCATCAATTGGCGGAGCGACATGGTACCTATCAGCTGGCCATCCCGGGAAAGGATATAAAGCTGGTAGACAGTTTCTGCATCCGGGGCCGTCTGACGCACCCGCATCAAGGCTTGCGACACC
This sequence comes from Halomonas sp., assembly GCF_007625055.1. GTDB lineage: Bacteria > Pseudomonadota > Gammaproteobacteria > Pseudomonadales > Halomonadaceae > Vreelandella. The sequence continues at coordinate 24,901 of NZ_VMQS01000023.1, read as the reverse complement.
GTCATGCCACTGGCTATGGCCACATAGTCAGAGGTCATGATGGCGCCCGCGGTGCCTTCCTCGTAGCTTGACAGACGTTTGAGGTCTTCCCTTTCACGATGAGCCATCCGCCTGAGCAAGGCTTCCCGACGATCTTCACCCAGCAGGTTAAACAGATCAGCACGTTCATCAGCGCTCATTTCCTCAAGCAGGGTAAGCACCTGACTATCCTGCTGCTCAGCAACAATGGCCAACTGATTATAACCCGCCAGATAGCCCAGCACATTGGCAGCACGTTCACTGGAAAGGGTGCCAAGCACGGCAATGGCGGCTGGCAAGGCGTCATCATCTTCAATCATGACGTCCAGCATTTCACCGATGTCCGCCGAGCGTATTTCCTTCAGACGTTCCGCAAAAGCGGCGTTATCAACATCACCATTGCTGTAGGCCTGGACAAGTTCATCTTTTAACACCATCAGGGTTTCATCTTCCAACGACATACCAACACTCCCTCGTCATTGCGTTTTCAAGATGATAACAGAGAAACAAAAACGCCCCCCAGACCCTGTAACGGGCCTGGAGGGCGTAGATAACACCGCAAGGCGTGACTACCCTTTACCTGCCTTTTTACGCAGTTGCTGGATAGTCCGCAGTTGGGCAACCGCTTCAGCCAGTTCGGCAGCAGCACGTGTGTAGTCAAGATCAGCAGACTGTTCATTCATGGCGCGCAGTGCGTTCTGACGCGCCTCTTCTGCCGCGACTTCACTGAGATCTGAAGCTCGGGCAGCAGAATCTGCCAGGATAGTGACCACATTTGGCTGTACTTCCATGAAGCCGCCGGTTACGAAGAAGTTATCTTCCTTCCCGTCGTCAAAGATGACGCGAATCGGGCCGGGCTGAAGCTCAGTCAGCAGGGGTGCGTGCCCCGGCAAGATGCCGAGGTCACCCATCAAACCAGAAGCAATCACCTGCTCAACGGAACCTGAGAAGATGGATGCTTCGGCGCTGACGATATTGCAAGTGAAGCTATTCGCCATAGCGAATCCCCCTAGTCGACGGGATTACTTCTGCATCTCGTTGGCTTTCTCGACGGCTTCATCGATGGTGCCGACCATGTAGAAGGCCTGCTCCGGCAGCTCGTCGTAATTACCGTCCAAGATACCCTGGAAGCCACGAATCGTATCTTTCAGCGACACGTATTTCCCGGGCGAGCCAGTGAATACTTCTGCCACGAAGAACGGCTGCGACAGGAAGCGCTGGATTTTACGCGCACGGGAAACGGCCAGCTTGTCTTCATCAGACAGCTCGTCCATGCCCAGAATCGCGATGATATCCTTGAGTTCCTTGTAACGCTGCAGAACGCCCTGGACACCACGTGCCACGTTGTAATGCTCTTCACCCACAACCAGTGGATCAAGCTGACGTGACGTGGAATCCAGCGGATCAATGGCCGGATAGATACCTAGCTCAGCAATGGAGCGCGCCAGTACCACGGTCGCGTCCAGGTGAGAGAAGGTGGTGGCCGGTGACGGGTCAGTCAAGTCATCCGCAGGTACGTAAACGGCCTGGACAGACGTGATAGAGCCTGTCTTGGTCGAAGTGATACGTTCCTGCAGAACACCCATCTCTTCTGCCAGTGTCGGCTGATAACCTACTGCTGAGGGCATACGACCCAGCAGTGCCGATACCTCGGTACCTGCCAGGGTGTAACGATAGATGTTATCGACGAACAGCAGAACGTCACGACCTTCATCACGGAATTTTTCCGCAATGGTCAGGCCCGTCAGTGCAACGCGCAGACGGTTACCCGGCGGTTCATTCATCTGGCCATATACCAGCGCTACCTTATCGATAACGTTGGATTCGGTCATCTCGTGATAGAAGTCGTTACCCTCACGAGTACGCTCACCCACACCGGCAAAGACTGAGAAACCACTGTGCTCAGTTGCGATGTTGCGGATAAGCTCCATCATGTTAACGGTTTTACCCACACCGGCGCCGCCAAACAGGCCAACCTTACCCCCCTTGGCGAAGGGACAAACCAGATCAATAACCTTGATACCGGTTTCCAACAGCTCTTCAGACGCTGCCTGGTCGGCATAACCCGGTGCCTTGCGGTGAATCGGCATACGTTCTTCTTCACCGATCTCACCGGCTTCATCAATCGGCTCACCGAGCACGTTCATGATGCGGCCCAGGGTGGCCTGACCGACAGGTACAGAAATTGCTGCACCCGTGTTGGTGATGTCGATACCACGCTTGAGCCCTTCAGTAGAGCCCATCGCAATGGTACGAACCACACCATCGCCCAGCTGCTGCTGGACTTCCAAAACCGTCTCGGCTCCCGAGACGTTCAGCGCGTCGTAGACCTTGGGCACTGAGTCCCGCGGAAACTCTACGTCAATCACCGCGCCGATGATTTGTACGATACGTCCGCTCATCTTGGTTCCTCTCAAAAACCTGCAAATGAAACCTTTTGCTGGAAGCGCCCATGCCAGGCAGCTTCCAAGGCGTTATACGGCAGCGGCGCCGCCGACGATTTCAGAAATTTCCTGGGTAATGGCGGCCTGACGGGCCTTGTTGTACACCATTTCCAGATCGTCGATCAGGTCGCCCGCGTTGTCAGTGGCGCTCTTCATGGCGATCATGCGTGCCGCCTGCTCACAGGCACCGTTTTCCACAACCGCCTGATAAACCTGCGATTCAATAAATCGAACCAACAGGCTGTCGAGTAACGCCTTTGCATCCGGTTCATACAGGTAGTCCCAGCTTCCGGGACGGGCGTTTTCGTCGTCCTGCTCGTCTGCACCGATGTCAGTGGAAAGCGGAAGAAGCTGACGCGTTACCGGCTTTTGCGTCATGGTGTTAACAAACTCGTTATACACCACAAACAAGCGGTCAAGGCGCCCTTCATCGTATGCTTCGAGCATAACCGTGACGCTACCAATCAGATCTTCGACCGTGGGCGATTCGCCCAGGCCACTTTTGGCGGCCACCAGCGTACCGCCGTACTTGTTAAAGAAGCTGCCGGCCTTGCTGCCCAGCGCGCAGAACTCGATCTCTGCCCCCTGGTTGCGCCATTGTGCAGCGTCCTTCAGTACGGATTTGAACAGGTTAACGTTCAAACCGCCGCAGAGGCCGCGATCCGTGGAGACCACGATGTAACCAATGCGTTTCACTTCGTCACGCTCGACCATGTAGTCGTGCTTGTACTCAGGATTGGCATCGGCAATGTGGGCTACCACGTTGCGGATCTGCTTGGCGTAAGGCTGGCTCGCCTTCATCAGATCTTGTGCTTTACGCATTTTAGATGCAGCGACCATTTCCATGGCGCTGGTGATCTTCTGCGTATTTTTAATGCTCCCGATCTGGGTGCGTATCTCTTTTGCAGCTGCCATAGCGATCTACCCTTCGTTCGTGGCTCTCAGAAAAGGAGGCTGGCCCATCCCGGGGATGAGCCAAACGCTTTACCAGGTCTGAGTCGCCTTGAACTGTTCGAGACCCGACTTCAAGCCGCTTTTGATCTCGTCGTTGTAGTCGCCCGACTGATTGATCTTATCAAGCAGATCAGCATGCTCTGACTTCATGTAGTCATGCAAGGCACGCTCAAAATCGAGCACTTTGCTGACGTCCACGTCATCCAGATGGCCTTCGTTAGCGGCATACAGAGACAGTGCCATCTCGGCGACAGACATCGGTGAATACTGACTTTGTTTCATCAGCTCGGTTACCCGCTGACCATGCTCAAGCTGTTTGCGGGTGGCTTCATCAAGGTCAGAAGCAAACTGGGAGAACGCCGCCAGCTCACGGTACTGAGCCAGTGCCAGACGAACACTACCGCCCAGTTTCTTGATAACCTTGGTTTGCGCTGAACCACCTACGCGAGATACCGAGAGACCTGCGTTGATCGCCGGACGAATGCCCGAGTTGAACAGGTTGGTCTCGAGGAAGATCTGACCATCAGTGATCGAGATCACGTTGGTCGGAACGAAGGCAGAAACGTCGCCACCCTGGGTTTCGATGATCGGCAGCGCGGTCAGGGAACCGGTCTTGCCTTTCACTTCACCCTTGGTAAACTTCTCGACGTAGTCAGCATTAACACGTGCCGCACGCTCAAGCAGACGCGAGTGCAGGTAGAAGACATCACCCGGGTAGGCTTCACGGCCCGGCGGACGACGCAACAGCAGCGATACCTGACGATAAGCAACGGCCTGTTTTGACAGGTCATCGTAGACAATCAGGGAGTTTTCACCGCGATCACGGAAATATTCGCCCATGGTGCAACCGGAGTAGGCGGCCAGGAACTGCATTGGAGCCGGGTCAGCGGCGCCCGCTGCCACGATGATGGTGTGTTCCATGGCGCCATGCTCTTCCAGCTTGCGCACCACGTTGGCAATGGTCGATTGCTTCTGACCAATGGCAACGTAAACACAGGTCACACCTTTGCCTTTCTGGTTGATGATGGCATCAATGGCAATGGCGGATTTACCGATCTGGCGGTCACCGATGATCAGCTCACGCTGACCACGACCGATCGGCACCATGGCGTCGATTGACTTCAGGCCGGTCTGGATCGGCTCATCTACCGACTGACGGGTGATAACGCCCGGGGCCACCTTTTCAACGGCATCTGTCATCTTGGCGTTGATATCGCCCTTGCCATCAATCGGGTTACCCAGCGCGTCAACGACGCGACCAATCAGTTCAGGACCCACCGGCACTTCAAGGATACGACCGGTACATTGCGCGGTCATACCTTCTTCAAGCTGCAGGTAGTCACCCAGCACAACGGCACCCACGGAGTCACGCTCCAGGTTAAGTACCATGCCGAAAATACTGCCGGGGAATTCAATCATTTCACCAAACATGGCGTCTTCGAGGCCGTGAACTTTCACGATACCGTCGGAGACACCCACAATGGTGCCCTGATTACGGGCTTCAGATGCGACGTCAAGCTTATCAATCCGCTGCTTGATGATGTCGCTGATCTCGGAAGGATTCAGTTGCTGCATGCCATGTCCCTCAGACTCATGTGGTCAACGCTTCAGAAAGGCGGTCAAGTCGGCCACGTACCGAACCGTCGATAACGGTATCCCCGGCACGTAGAATGACACCACCAATCAGCGATTTATCCACCTGAGTAGTAATGGAGATTTCGCGATTGAGACGTTTTTTAAGCGCGTTTGTCAGCTTGGTTTCTTGCTTGCTGTCGAGCTTAAAGGCTGACGTCACGGTTACGTCGATGCGCTGTTCATGCTCTGCGCGCAGTTTTTCGAACTGCTCGGCAATCGCTTTCAGCGCAACGAGTCGATGCTGGCGAGCCAGGCTGGTCAGAAAACGCTCGAAGGTTTCTTCTGGCTTACTGGGCAGCATGCCCATCAGCAGTGATACCTTCTGTTCGTTTTCAAGCTTCGGGCTGCTCAGGAAATAGCGAACGTCTTCATTCACTACCACCTGGCTCAGAAAGCGCAAGGCTTCTGACCATGTATCCAGCGCGCTGTTATCACGTGCAAATTCAAACGCCGCCTTAGCGTAAGGACGAGCGACGGTAAGTAATTCCGCCATGGGTCACCTCCTTACAGTTCAGCAGCAAGCTCATCAAGCAGCTTGCGGTGTGCTTTTTCGTCGACGGAGTTTTCCAGCACGCGTTCAGCACCTGTTACCGCGAGATGAGAAACCTGAGCACGCAGATCATCCTTGGCGCGTTGAATTTCTTGGTCGATCTCAGCACGGGCACTGGTTATCAAACGTTCGCCTTCAGCACGTGCTTGCTCGCGGGCTTCTTCAACGATCTGGGCGGAACGCTTGTTCGCCTGATCCAGAATCTGTGAAGCCTGCTCTTTGCTTTCGCGCAGGGTCTGAGCTGCCTGCTCTTGCGCGAGTTCGAGGTCGCGAGACGCACGGCTAGCCGCATCCAGGCCATCAGCAATCTTTTTCTGACGCTCATGAAGCGCAGAGCTGATGGGTGGCCACACGTACTTTATGCAAAACCAGACAAAGATCGCGAAGGCGATCGTCTGCCCGATAAGCGTCATGTTGATATTCACAGGAATGTACCTCTGACAGTTTCGTGGCGACCGGAATCAAACAGAACCGAGCGGCTGACCGCTCGGCGTTCGTATCGATTAACCGGCAACAACGAAGATCAGGTACATGGCAATACCAACACCAATCATCGGAACGGCGTCAAGCAGACCGGCCATGATGAAGGTTTTGGTTTGCAGCTGGTCGCCCATTTCAGGCTGACGCGCGGTAGATTCAAGCAGCTTGCCGCCTAGCAGGGCGAAGCCAATGCCAGTTGCCAGAGCGCCCAAACCGATGATGATAGCAGCAGAGAGGTAAACCATTTCCATGATGATGCTCCTGATTTTAAGGTTTAGTTAAGGTTGAGGGTTAATGAAAGCGTTGCGTTGCTCGTTTTTAATGATGCTCGTGTGCGGCGCTCAGATAAACAACCGACAAGGTAGTAAAGATGAAGGCCTGAAGTGTTACCACTAGAATATGGAAAATAGCCCAGGGCACATCCAACAGCCAGATGGCCCAGAATGGCAAGAGGGCAATCAGGATGAAGATAACTTCACCGGCAAACATGTTACCAAACAGACGAAGCCCGAGACCCAGGGGTTTGACCAGTAAGCCGATGATTTCAAGAACAAGGTTGAAAGGTATTAACGCCCAGTGGTTGAAGGGTGTCAACGAAAGCTCTTTAGCAAAGCCGCCCACTCCCTTTACCTTGATGCTGTAGTAGATAATCAGGCAGAAAACACCCAACGCCATGCCCAGCGTTGCGTTAGGGTCAGTCGTTGGGACGATCTTCATGTAGTCGACACCAAGACGAATAAACAGCTCTGGAAAATAGTCAACCGGGATAATCTTCAGCGTGTTCATCAGCAGGATCCAGACAAACAGCGTCAATGCCAGAGGGGCAATGACCGGATTTCTGCCGTGGAAAGTGGCACGGGTCAGATTTTCAATAAATTCGACAACCATTTCGACAGCATTCTGCAAACCACCGGGGACACCCGTCGTGGCCATTTTTCCAGCCTTGCGAAATACCCAGATGAACAGCAATCCCATGGCGATCGACCAACCCATGGTATCGAGGTGGATTGCCCAGAATCCCATCTCACGGGCTTCTTCTGCAGAATGAGCCAGCGACCAGCCATTTTCCGGGTGCTTGCCAAACGTCAGGTTCTGCAAGTGGTGCTGGATATAGTAAGTCGGTGAGACTTCGTTTCCTGCGGCCATAGAACGGTTACCTCAATCAATTGAGCGGTGCTTGGGCATCAGCCAAGGGGCTAGCCAATGCGTCAGGACGACCGCTACATAAGCACTAAAGAATAAAGCGGGGTTTGAGGGCGGCACTGTTATGAACACCATGATGAACAGAACCATCGTCAAACCGAACTTACTCATTTCTGCACCCAGCAGACGTTTGGCACTTTGCGAGGCACGAAGCCGTTGACTCAGTATACCAGCGCGGGCCACGAATATTGCATGCGGTATCAGTGCTACCATGACGCCCAGCAAAGATGATACAACGCCCGATCTACCCGAGGTCATCAGCGCCAGCAGAACAATGGGCAAAATAATAACCGACTGTGCTATTGCTAACCGGCGAATGTAAATCTGACGTCGTTGTACTTCCTTGCGTAGCTGGTGTTGCATGATGATTGTGATCCATTACTCAAGACGCCGATGCTGCACATGTGATTTGGTCACAATCCGCACAAATCTTGCGCGATTATAGGGAAGCGCTATCGACCCTTCAACCAAAGCGGGCGCTTTTTATCCGCTAGACAGACAACTTGCGACCAAAGGGGGAAGAATTGTCAACATCCCAGTGGTCTCACACCGATCATCCTAATCTTATTGAATATGTTCCAGAATACCGTCCAGTTCTTCCAGGCTGGTGTAACGGATAGTCAGTTTGCCCTTACCTTTCTGGCCGTGCTGGATCGATACCGGTGCGCCCAGACGCTCACTTAACCGGGTTTCCAGTCTTGCCACATCAGGAGACTGAGCCTGACGGCTTTGTGCCCGCGCTGGCTCACCCTGCGTTTGATACTTTTTGACCAGCGCTTCGGTAGCACGCACGGTCAGGTCATTATTGACCACTTCATGAGCCAGCTGGCGCTGCTGGACTGCTCCTAAAGAAAGTAGGGCACGGGCATGGCCCATATCCAGGTCACCGCGCTCCAGCAGGGTCTGGACCTCCGGGTCCAAGGCCAGCAAGCGCAGCAGGTTAGCCACCTGGGTGCGGGATTTCCCCACCGCATCTGCAATCTGCTGCTGGGTCAGCTCAAAATCATCGCCCAGACGTTTGAGCGCCATGGCTTCTTCCACGACGTTCAGGTTTTCGCGTTGGATATTTTCAATCAGGGCCAGCGCCAGTGCCGTATCATCACTGACATCGCGGATCACCGCAGGGATAACGTCCAGTTCAGCCAGTTGTGCTGCCCGCCAGCGCCGTTCGCCGGCAATGATTTCATAGCGGGCGTCGCCCACCGGGCGGACAACGATGGGTTGCATAACCCCTTGAGCACGAATCGAATCAGCCAGTTCTTCCAATGCTTCTGGCTGGATATCCCGACGAGGCTGATATTTACCTCGTGTCAGCTGGCCGAGAGGCAAACGTTCCAGGCGTTCCCCGTCAACACCGGACGTGTGATAAGCGTCTGCCAGTTGCTGACCGTCCTGCTCAGCCAGGGGCACATTGTCACTGGGGAGTTCCAGACTGCTACGACGCCGTGCACCAGCGCCAATCAGGGCATCCAGTCCGCGTCCCAACGCACGTTTTTGCGTCATTGCTTTCCCTCGTTAATCAACGGATTAAGTCTATGCGCCATAACCCCTATGCCAACCAGGTTCGGGTTAAAGTGACAGCCGCTTGATCAGTTCCTTGGCCAGTATCCGATACGCCTGACTACCGCGTGAAAGACGCGCATACCTGGTAACGGGTATGCCGTGACTGGGCGCTTCGGCTACCTTGATATTACGCGGAATCGTGGCTTTCAGCAGAGCATCACCAAAATACTCGCGCAACTGCTTATCCACTTCGCGGGTCAGGCTGGTGCGCTTGTCATACATGGTACGCAGAATACCGGAAACGGCCAGCTGCGGGTTAACACTTTCCTTGATCTGTTCAATCGTATCAAGCAGCGCCGAGAGGCCTTCGAGCGCATAGAACTCGCACTGCAGAGGAATCAGCACCCCGTCAGCGGCTGTCAGGGCGTTGACTGTCAGCATGTTCAGCGACGGTGGGCAGTCAATCAGGATAACATCATACTCATCTGACACTTTCTTGAGAGCAGAGGCCAGCCGGCTCTGAGGGTTCTCAGCATCAAGCAGCTCCACTTCAGCAGCGGTAAGATCACCGTTACCGGGCAATACATCAAACCCTGCACGAAGTTTGCCGATAATGATGTCCTTTGCCTGGGCATCCCCTACCAGCACATCCAGTACGCTGGCTTCCAGTGCGTGTTTATCAATGCCGCTTCCCATACTGGCGTGACCCTGTGGATCCAGGTCAACAAGTAATACACGGCGATCCAGAGTGGCAAGGCTGGCAGCCAGATTAACGGCTGAGGTGGTTTTGCCAACGCCGCCTTTTTGATTGGTCAAGGCAATGATCTGGCTCACTTACACAACTCCTTTCGGGTCAGGATCAGTAGCTGCCGCTGAGCGGCATCATAGGGCACCTGCAACAAGTGATGGGCCTGTAGAGCAATATCATCAGGTAGGGTGTCAAGCTCATGTTCCACGCCAGGCCCTTTCATCGCTAGCCACTGTCCTTCGCTTGTCGGGAGTGCCCGTGTCAGACCAATAAAATCACCCAGACTGGCAAAGGCACGCGAAATCACCTGGTCAAAAGTACCGGCTGCAAACGTCTCCACCCGGGTCTGCACGGGGGTCACGTTATTAATACCCAGTTCCATGACGGCCTGACGCTGGAAGCGTACTTTTTTGCCATTGCTGTCGACCAGTGTCACTGCAAGATCAGGGTTGAGAATTGCCAGTACCAGGCCGGGAAAGCCTGGGCCTGACCCTACATCCAAAAGACGGGGACCGCTGACAAAAGGCGAGACCGAAGCACTGTCCAGCAGGTGACGGGAAACCATGTCACGGATATCCCTTACCGCCGTGAGGTTATAAGCCCGGTTCCACTTGTGCAACAGAGCCAGAAGTCCCAGTAACTGATTGAGCTGTTCAGCCGTGGTCACCAGGCCAAGCTTGGCCAGCCCCTTATCCAACTGTTCTTTAACATCGTCGGTAAGTGAGTGTAGCAGGATATTCAAACCACTCATCCCGCCGCGACCTCGCTGTTTTCGATCAGCCGACGTTTTTTCAGGTGGATCAATAGAATCGAGACGGCAGCAGGTGTTACACCCGAAATGCGTGCCGCTTGACCCAGCGTCTGGGGACGCGTGTCTGCCAGCTTCTGACGAATTTCATTGGAAAGTCCCTCTACCTGAAGATAGTCAATGTCTTCCGGTAGCAACGTGGCCTCATGGCGTTTGAGTTTATCAATCTCGTCCTGCTGACGGTTGATATATCCCTGATATTTGGCCTGGATCTGCACCTGTTCAGTGACATCAGCTTCCTTGACTGCCTGACCCTCGATACCGGGCAGTTCAGCAACGTCCGAATAGACAAGCTCCGGGCGTTTGAGCAAATCGCTCAGGCGATATTCACGGCTCAGAGGATTACCAATCTTGGGTATCAGCTGTTCGGCGGCCGCCGAACCGGGTTGAACCCAGGTGGATTCAAGGCGCTGGTTTTCACGTTCAATGGCTTCACGTTTGCGGCTGAACATTTGCCAGCGATTTTCATCCACCAGGCCCAATTGATGGCCAATCGCCGTCAGACGCAGATCAGCGTTGTCTTCTCGCAGCAAGAGACGGTATTCAGCCCGTGAGGTAAACATGCGGTAGGGCTCTTTGGTGCCCAAGGTGATCAGGTCATCTACCAGGACACCCAGATAAGCTTCGTCACGGCGTGGCCACCAGGCGTCGAGGCCTTTAGCACGGCGGGCAGCGTTTAGCCCGGCCAAGAGACCTTGAGCGCCCGCTTCTTCATAGCCGGTGGTGCCATTGATCTGCCCAGCAAAAAACAGGCTGTGGATAAACTTGGTTTCCAGTGAGTGTTTCAGATCACGGGGATCAAAGAAATCATACTCAATGGCGTAGCCGGGCCGGGTGATATGGGCATTTTCCAACCCTTTGATAGAACGTACCACCCGCAACTGAATATCGAAAGGCAGTGAGGTGGAAATACCGTTGGGATACAGCTCATGAGTATCCAGCCCTTCTGGTTCGATGAAGATCTGGTGACTGGATTTGTCAGCAAAGCGATGCACTTTGTCTTCGATCGACGGGCAATAACGCGGCCCTATGCCTTCAATCGTTCCGGAATACATTGGTGAACGATCCAGATTGGCCAGAATGAGCTCGTGGGTCTGGGGATTGGTTTGGGCAATATGGCAACTCACCTGGCGTGGATGCATTGCCTGATTGCCCAGATAGGACATCACAGGAGTCGGTGTATCGCCAGGTTGTTCCTCAAGCTGTTTGAAATCGACGGTTTTGGCATCCAGACGCGGGGGGGTACCGGTTTTCAGGCGGTCAACCCGTAACGGCAGAGCTCTCAGGCGGTCTGCCAGTGCGTTGGAAGGCGGGTCGCCCGCGCGGCCACCATGGCTGTTGTCCAGCCCGATATGCATGACGCCACCGAGAAAAGTACCTGTGCATAACACCACGGATTCGGCGTGAAAACGTATGCCGGTTTCGGTCACTACGCCTTTGGCAGTGTCATTTTCAACAATCAGGTCGCCTGCAGCCTGTTGAAAAATAGTCAGGTTGGGCTGGTTTTCCAGCAGACCGCGGATCGCTGCCTTATAGCGAATCCGATCAGCCTGAGCACGGGTAGCCCTCACCGCTGGACCCTTGCGAGCATTGAGAACCCGGAACTGGATACCAGCCAGATCTGTTGCCAGCCCCATTGCTCCGCCAAGTGCATCAATTTCTTTGACCAGATGACTTTTACCAATCCCGCCGATGGCGGGATTGCAGGACATCTGGCCCAGGGTTTCAACATTGTGGGTCAGCAACAGTGTTTGACAGCCCATACGAGCAGAGGCCAATGCGGCTTCGGTTCCCGCATGGCCCCCGCCGATGACAATAACGTCAAAGCGGTCGGGATAGTTCATGACATCTCATCCTGAATGTTGGGCGGCATCGAGTTGATTAAGTGATCGCCGCTGTGATCTGGCCGAACAGTATAAACCTCCTGTGGGTAACCGTCAGGTTTTTCCACACTGGCAGTGACACAACCGCCCTCTTTTAATAATAATATAGATATTAAATAAAAGAACTTCTGTAAATGCTGTTACTACTGGTGTGGATAAAAACTGTGGTTAAGCAGTTATATTCTTTGAATTACAATTACTTATACTGTTGATAAGGGTGTATATGAGTTGCGTAGGACGCGGGTATAAAGCGTCATGATCCTGTGGATCAAATAGCAACTTACCCACAGGGCAAATTAAACCCTGTTTATCCACCGACCCGTACATGGGTTGTAAGCCTAGCTGTGAACAAGTGATCAATCTGGCGTTGCATCGCTGTAGTGACCGTCACAGATGCGGATACGCAGGTTGCGCAGCAGCTGACAAAATTTATTATCCACAGGCAAAAAAAAGCCTGTCACAGGGACAGGCAATAAATTAGCGGGTTTTGACGTGCCTTTCTGGGTGCCTAAAGCACCTTTCCGACAACCTGTGTATTGATAGGGGTGTCAGTGTTTCAGCACCCTGGCCAGGAAGGATTGAGTACGTTCGTGCTGAGGTTGATCGAATAACTGTTGCGGCGGCCCCTGCTCGGTAATCTCACCCTTATGGATATAGATAACGCGGTCAGCGACTTCACGGGCAAAGCCCATTTCGTGGGTGACAATCACCATGGTCATGCCTTCCTTGGCCAGTTCACGCATGGCATCCAGCACTTCACCAATCATTTCCGGATCAAGGGCGGATGTCGGCTCATCAAACAGCATCAGGCGCGGTTCCATGGCCAGTGCACGGGCCAGGGCCACCCGTTGCTGCTGGCCGCCTGAAAGCTGGGTGGGCGATTTTTCGGCCTGGTCGGCAATCCCCACCCGTTCAAGCAGGCGCATGGCCGTTTGCTCGGCGTCTTCACGATTCCAGCCGCGTACTTTCATCGGTGCGAGGGTGATATTGTCGCGAACACTGAGATGCGGAAAGAGATTGAACTGCTGGAATACCATGCCGACTTCAGTGCGGATTTTCTGCAGCGCCTTGGTGCTTTTACCAAAGGGCATGAGATCATGGCCATCAACGGTGAGGTTACCGGACTGAAACTCTTCCAGGCCGTTGATACAGCGGATCAGGGTCGATTTACCTGAACCGCTGGCGCCGATCACAACGACGACTTCACCCGGCACGATTTCCAGGTTGATATCCTTGAGAACATGCAGGCTGCCAAAGTGCTTGTTCAGTTTCTGCATGGTGACGATAGGCTGCGTCGAATCTTTCATATCTGCGTCCTTATTGTCCTGCCAGGCCTCTGCGCTCCAGTTGGCGCAGCAGGATTGAAAGCGACCAGGTGATTATCAGGTAAAGCATGGCCACCATCAGATAGACCTCCATGGCCGTGAAGGTAGTGGCGATGTAGATCTGCCCCTGGCGTACCAATTCACCCACGCCGATCACTGAAAACAGGGAAGTATCCTTGATGCTGATGATGCCCTGATTGCCCAGAGAGGGGATCATGCGCCGAAAGGCCTGCGGCCAGATGACATAGCGAAACGCCTGGGTTCTTGATAGCCCCAGGGAGAGAGAGGCCTCACGCTGACCGCGTTCCATGGATTGAACGCCACCTCGCACGATCTCTGAGATATAGGCACCCGAGTTGACGGCAATGGCCGCAATACCTGCAGTCAGAGCGTTGATGGGACTGCCTATCAACTGTGGTAAGCCATAAAAGATAAAGAGCACCTGAACGAGAATCGGGGTGCCGCGAAATACCTCGATGTACAGGATGGCTGGCCAGCGCAGCCAGCGGATGGGGCTGATACGCAGAAGACCAAAAAATATACCGATAAAGAAACCGAATGCCAGGCCACCAAAAGAAATCAGTAATGTCCATGGAATACCCGGCAACAGATGGGGAATTGAGCCGAAAGCGGCGCCCCAATCAAACTGAAATGTACTATCCACGCGCGATCTCCAGAAAAGCGACCTTGTAATAAAGAGACCCTGAAATGACACAGGGCCGAGTCAGATAACCCGGCCCTGATCAGCAATGTTCCGACATTATCCTGCGATTCGGATAGCCGTTAAGCGGTCAGTTTCAGACAGCCAACAGGCATTGCTTATTCACTGTCAGGAGATTCGCCAAACCACTTGGTGTAAATCTCGTCGTAGGTGCCATCGTCCCGCATGGCGGCCAGTGCTTCATTGGCAGGCTCTAGCCATTCACTATCCTGGTTGAAAACGATGCCGTATTGCTGACCTTCATAGAGCGGTCCGACGACCTTGGTACGCCCTTCGCCCCGAGTTTCTGAGAAGTATGCAACGTTAGGCGCATCGTAGAAGGCGGCGTCCACGTTGCGCCCCAGCAGTGCCATATACATATCCGAGGTGCCCGGATAGGGGGTGATATCGGCATCATCGCCAAATTTTTCCTGCAGGAAGTCATAACTGGTCGAGCCAATCTTGGTACCAATCGTCATGCCTTCAAGGTCATCAATGGTGGCCACATCGTCGTTATCGTCACGGACGATAATGCGCAGACCGGAATCGTAGTAGGGATCAGAAAAATTGACGATTTCTGCGCGTTCGTCAGTGATGGTGACACCGGCAATGGCAATTTCCTGGCTGCCCGTCTGAACAGCGGGGATGATGCCGGAGAATTCCATGGTGGTCAGGTTGACTTCAAACCCGGCACGCTCGGCGATCTCATCGATCATGTCCATATCAAAGCCGACCATTTCACCGGTTTCGGAATCCATCATTTCAAACGGAACGAAACTTGGGTCGGTGGCCACGTCGACGACAGGCATATCCTGCGCCATTGCGGCACTTGAGCTTCCAATCGCCAGTGCAATCGCGCTGGATATAAGGGTTTTGGACAGATTGGTGGTCATCGTATTATTCATGTGTTTTCCCCGTGCTCGGCATGTGAACCCACCACATGGGTTTAATGGGTGTAAATGCCTGATAAATTAAAGTAATAGTCTGACGTTGACCTATTAACCTTGGCGAGAAACGGACATGGCGTCAAGTCACGGGGAAGGAAACACATAAACGCTGAATAGACGAATGATCGTCTCCAGCCAGTTTTATCTGGCTGGAAAAATACTGGAATCTTCAGTTTATGGTCAGACCATGAAGGATGCCCCACAGCCACAGGTGGTGGTGGCATTGGGGTTCTGTATACGGAACCGGGCGCCGGCCAGGCCTTCTTCAAAATCCACCGTTGAACCGACCAGATACTGATAGGACAGCGGATCAACCACCAGGGTGGCCTCACCAAACTCAATGACAGTGTCGTCTTCTGCGATATTTTCAGCGAAATCAAATCCGTACTGAAAACCTGAACAGCCACCGCCCGTCACATAGACGCGCAGCTTGAGGTCAGGTTTGCCTTCTTCTGCCATCAGTGCCTTGATGCGTGTGCGGGCACTGCCGGATAGAAGCAAGGGGGTTGGGACAAAGGATTCTGCACTGCTCATGGATACCTCCCGTGAGCGAACGTTCGAGAGTTGAACCTGATTATGAATAATTCCCAGTAAAAGGGTCAACTTTTACCGGAAAAGATTTTTACTGCCCCATGATCAGGGCATCAACGCCGGCGCTTCAAGGCCACGGGTTTCAGGCAGGCCAAACATCAGATTAAGGTTCTGGATGGCTTGCCCTGAGGCGCCCTTGACCAGGTTATCAATTACCGACAGCACGATGATGGTATTACCCTGACGATGAACTGCCAGGCGACAGGTATTGATGCCTTTGACACTGCGGGTTTCCGGGTGGCTGCCGGCAGGCATGACATCAACGAAAGGTTCATTGGCGTAACGTTGTTCAAAAAGTACCTGGAGGTCCTGAGGGTCAGCGTTCAGTTGCCCGTAGAGAGTCGCGTGGATACCGCGAATCATTGGCGTAAGATGGGGCACAAAAGTCAGCTTGACCGCCTGGCCATGGATGTCACCCAGACCCTGGCGGATTTCCGGTAGATGGCGATGGCCACCTGCACCGTAGGCTTTCATGGACTCACTGGCCTCGGCCAGCAGTGAAGGCACCTTGGCGCCGCGGCCTGCACCGGTTACCCCGGATTTACAATCGGCAATCAGCTGTTCAGGGTTGATCAGACCCGCTTCCAAAAGCGGTAAGTAGCCCAGTTGCACGGCGGTGGGATAACAGCCGGGTACTGCAATCAGGCGCGCCTGACGAATGGCATCACGGTGCATTTCAGGCAGCCCGTAAACTGCTTCACCGAGCAACCCTGGTGCGCCATGGGGTTGACCATACCACTGGCTCCACTCATCTGCATCGCGCAGACGAAAATCTGCGGAAAGATCAATCACCCGAGTGCCTTTCTCCAGCAGCTCGCCTGCCAGTGCATGGGCCACGCCATGGGGCGTGGCGAAAAATACCGCATCCATGGCGCCGAGTTGTTCGGCATCGGGTTCGCTGAAAGTTAACCGGTCATAGTGTCCGCGCAGATTCGGATACATATCCGCGACCTTCACGCCGGCTTCAGAACGAGACGTGATGGCTTCGACGCTAACGTCAGGATGTTGCGACAACAACCTGAGAAGTTCCACGCCGGTATAACCGGTTCCACCTACAATGCCCACGTTAATCATCATCTGCTCCTTACTGTTCTGAATCCCGGTCGTCAAGGATTTGTGTTCTCATCATGGAGACTATGATACACAAGAGCATGGATGAGAGAGAGGATAGGCCTGAACATTAGGTCAGGTCGTGTCTTCTGCACCTGACGGATAACGCTATTAACCACAAGGAAAAAGACGCGTGGCACGTTTTTCTCGGTCCAGTTTCAGCCTTGAAAATTTTCGTCGGCAGTTGGCCAATGTTGACGCCTTGCCCCAGCTTTGCGTGCTGGGTCTGTTTTCAGGCGTGATTACGGGTGCCTTGATGGTGGGCTTTAGGTTATTGCTGGAAACCGGGGCGGCGCTCTACATGCCGGACAATAATCCGGAAGCCTTTGAAGCACTGTCACCCATGTTACGCGCGCTTCTTCCAATGCTGGCGGTAGTCTTGGTAGGCGTCTTTCTTTACCGTCAGAAAGTGGCAGCCCGTAAGCTAGGGGTTAGCCATGTTATCGAACGCCTGACGTATCATCAGGGGCGGTTCCCCTTGCGTAACTGGTTGAATCAATGGTGGGTCGGGGTGGTGTCGGTGCTGGGTGGCCTGTCTGCCGGGCGGGAAGGCCCGGCCATTCACCTGGGAGCAGCGGCCTCCAGTGGGCTGGGTCTCAAGCTGCGCCTGCCCAATAACAGCCTGCGGGTGTTGGTGGCCTGTGGCACTGCCGCGGGGATCTCAGCCTCATTCAACACGCCTATTGCCGGAGTCATCTTTGCCATGGAGGTGGTGATGATGGAATACACTCTGATGAGTTTCATGCCGGTCATTCTGGCGTCCACCATGGGTGCCCTGATAGCACAACTGGTCTACGGAAGTGCACCGGCTTTCAGTATTCCGGAAGTGGCGCTGGGCTCCTTTTTCAACCTTCCCTGGATTGTGATGATGGGGTTGATGATCGGCATTCTGGCGGGAATCTTCACCCGTATTTCACATAACCCCTGGATACAGCAACAACCCCTGTGGCTGCGCCTGGGGGCTGTGGGAGTCTTGACTGGAACATCGGCGTGGTTTTTCCCTGAAGTCCAGGGTATTGGCTATGACAGTGTAGCCGCTGCCCTGGATAACCAGCTGTCTGTATCGGTACTGATTGCCCTGGTGGCCATTAAGTTAGTGCTTACTTCGTTGACCGTTGCCGGCGGTATACCGATTGGTATTATTGGCCCGGTGTTGGTCATCGGTGCGGCCATGGGAACTTTATGTGGCCTGTTCATTGCCTGGTTATGGCCGGACAAAGCGGCTGCTCCGAGCATTTTTGCCATGCTGGGCATGGCAGCGATGATGGGGGCTGTCCTGCAAGCGCCATTGGCAGCCTTGATGGCGCTGCTGGAGCTGACTCATACGCCGAATATCATGCTGCCAGGCATGTTGGCGGTCGTAGTGGCCTGTTTGACTTCACGCCATCTGACGGGCTGCGAAGGATTTTTTATCAGTAGTCTGCGTTATGGTCTGCATCCCTTGCAGCAACCATTGATGCAGGCATTGTCGAGGGTATCGGTACCTGCCGCGATGGAGCGCAGCGTCGTCCGCACCGGGCGGATGATTACCGTTAAAGAAGCCCGCAAGCTGCTGGAAACCAACCCTGTCTGGTTGGTGATTGAACGTTCGAACCAGGAAAAACCCGTGCTGGCACTCAAAGCGGCGGAACTGGCCCGCTGGCTGATGGAGCACGACGCCAGCGAAGCGCCTGCTAATGAAAAACATGACAGGATAGATCTTTTGGAAATTCCGGGGCGTCGCCTGGAAATGGCGCCGATCGCCTTGCAAGCCACCCTTTCCGAAGCCTTTATAAGGCTGCAGAATAATTCATTGGGCGCCTTGTATGTTGTCCATGGTTATCGTCCCAGGCAGAGGCGAATTTCAGGTATCATCACCCGAGGGGCCATTGAACGTTATTATCATTATACTGATCCGCGATCGATGGACAGTCATGAGGCCAACAAGCCTTGATCATGTTTTTTATGATAAGTAACAGCCGTTAACCTACTGCTATAAACGCTACCCCACTGAGAAGACCTTAAAGGAGTTACCATGTATTTATGGGCGAAAGCAATTCATCTGATAGCGATGGTGACCTGGTTTGCTGCCTTGTTCTATCTGCCACGGCTGTATGTCTATCATGCCATGGCACGTGATAAAGGCGAGACCACCAGCATGGAAACCTTCAAGGTCATGGAGCGAAAGCTTTACCGTGGCATTATGACGCCTTCCATGATTGTTGTGTTGATCTTCGGTATTCTGATGCTTTACATAAATCCGGCCTGGTTGAGCCAGGGCTGGATGCATACCAAGCTACTCTTGGTGGTCCTTTTGATTGCCTATCATCATGTCTGCCTGATTTACCTGAAACAGTTTGCTCAGGATCGCTGCA
>NZ_VMQS01000023.1:0-5548 GCF_007625055.1 Halomonas sp. | reverse complement strand
GTAGGTGAGCGTTTACTTACCGCCTGCGAACAGGCGCAGCACTTTACCTGGCAAAGCTTGTCTCACGGCTATCATCCTGACTTGGGTCAGGCATTACCTGACCGTTTTTTTAATCCTCTGTTTTTTGACACGACCCTGTTGAATTAGCGTCCTTGTATCATCCAGATTTGATAACACCTCAGAGATAAAAGGAAGAAGACGCCATGACCACGTCTGCAGAACTGTTTGAACGAGCCAGCCGTCATATTCCCGGCGGTGTTAACTCACCGGTAAGAGCGTTCAAGGGCATGCACCGTCCGCCGGTCTTCATGGAGCGTGCCCAGGGCGCCTATCTGTTTGATGTCGAAGGTAGCCGCTATGTTGATTATATCGGCTCCTGGGGACCTATGATTACCGGCCATGCGGACCCGGATGTGCTGGCTGCTGTTCGCTCACGCCTGGATAGCGGCCTGTCCTTTGGTACCCCCACAGAAGCGGAAACCACCATGGCTGACCTGATCTGCGAGATCATTCCCAGCATGGAAATGGTGCGCATGACCAGTTCCGGCACCGAAGCTACCATGTCGGCGATTCGCCTGGCACGGGGTTATACCGGGCGTGACAAGATCGTCAAGTTTGAAGGCAATTACCACGGCCACTCCGATTCGCTGCTGGTCAAGGCCGGCTCCGGAGCACTTACTCATGGTGAGCCGAGTTCCCCTGGCGTTCCTGCCGCATTGGCCGAGCATACCGTCACGCTTTCCTACAATGACCCGGATGGCGTTGAAGCCTGTTTTGAGGAAATCGGCGACCGCATTGCCTGTATTATCGTCGAGCCGGTATCCGGCAACATGAACTGCATCCCTCCCCAGCCAGGTTTTCTTGAAACCCTGCGCCGGGTGTGCAATGAGCACGGCAGCGTGCTGATTTTTGACGAGGTCATGACCGGTTTCCGTATTGCGCTGGGTGGCGCACAGGCACGCTACGGCGTCACTCCGGACCTGACCTGCCTGGGCAAGATCGTCGGTGGTGGTATGCCGGTAGGAGCCTTTGGCGGCAAGCGGGAAATCATGGAAAACATTTCACCGCTTGGGCCCATCTACCACGCAGGCACCCTGTCCGGAAACCCACTGGCCATGGCGGCGGGGGTGACCTTGCTTAACAAGCTTCAGGTACCCGGCTTTCATGACGCCTTGACCCAGCGCGTTGATACGCTCTGCCACGGACTCAAGGAGCGCGCTGATGCTGCAGGTGTGCCGATGATCACCCAATCCTCCGGTGGCATGTTCGGGATCTTCTTTACCTCGCAATCCAGGGTGGATAACTTTGCCCAGGCAACCGCCTGCGATCCAGAAGCCTTCAGAAGCTTCTTCACTGCTATGCTGGATCACGGCGTTTATCTGGCCCCTTCCGCCTACGAGGCGGGTTTCATGTCCAGCGCCCACACGGCAGAAGATATCCAGCTGACCCTGGACGCCGCCGAGAAAGCTTTTGCTACCATGTGATACTACACCTGAATTTGTAACTTTCAGTTACTAATAAGCGCTATACTAAAAGAGTCGCCCGACCTGGGCGGCTCTTTTACGTTGGGGGACATATGAAATGCATTAAAGTCTGGCTAGTGGGTACGAGTCTACTGTTATCGCTACCACTTGGCGCTGAGACATTGAAGGAAAAAACAATGGAAAAAATCCTGATTGAGATTAGTGGTACAGAAGACGTTGTTTACAGTGCCGATTGGCAGGTGACTGTCGATGGCGAAACGTACAGTTACCAGGAAGAAGGAAAAGCACCGGCTTACTATGCCTATGAAGGTAACGCTATTCAGGGAAGTATCAAGACGTTAAGTGAAGGCCGACTGGAGGTAACGATTCAGAAAGGCGGGAATCGCTCGCGCTCCTCCACCCAAGGCAAAGGCAGTACGTTAAATATTGCCGTGAGATAAAACCGGCATTTAGAAACCAAAAACCGCCCCCGAGGGGGCGGCTTAATACTCAACTGACTTTACCATTGAGTAGTTACAGCAATGTTGCCCGATCCAGCTTGAGAGTGATTAGCATATCCCATAGTGCCATTTTGGCGGATAGTGGACACATGATCCTGTCCAGTTTGGTAAACGTCGGCTAGGTGGCCGTCAGCGCCCTTTTGATAAATATAAGAAGCACTCATGTCGGCTTGATACTGTTCAACATATGCTTCATTAAAGCTTCCATTTTGACTTATCATGCTCCAAGTTTCATCGACATTATCTTCCTGAGTTACATCGGCTTTATTGCTATCACCTAACTGCTCGATCATCGAATCGCTATATTCGGTATTGTTTATTTGAACAACGCTTGCCTCGTTATTTTCTCCCTCCTGGTAAATATAAGAGTCATTAAGGTAGCCGCCTAACTGAGTAACTTCTGCTAGGTTTCCAGCACCGGTGCTCACTTGGTTAATGATAGACTCGTGCTGCTCACCATCTTGCTCTACATAAGCTTCGTTAAGATCACCGGATTGCACAATGCGCGAATACTGCTCAACCCCCCCTTGGCTAGCTTCGGCATAGTTACCGTTATCTTGCTGATCAATGATGGAAGTACGTTGTCCCGCTGGGCCGTTAAATCCGTTCATACTTGCACGTTGGGTTTCTAGGTTGTCAAAGACCGGATTTGCTGTGTTATTAGCATTAGTTGCATCAGAGCCCATAGTTGCATCGGTATAATCACGTGCATGAGCGGAAAAACTAGCAGCGAGTGCTACGGCAGTAGCGATAACAGTTAGTTGAGTTTTCATCGTTATTCCCCTTTTATTTCGATCGTCTTACTTGGTGGTTTACTGAGAAGCGAAATGCGACTCAGTAGGTATCGATAGCGACCGGTAATGCATTGCCCGAATAATTTTGTTGCTCGACGCTAATGCGTTGTTGGCCACTGCCCGATTGTGAAAGCGTTATGTCACTGCCAAAGCCAACCTGGTTGATTTTGGCTTGAAAATTATTTCCTTCCTGAACAATGTCAGCGTTATGATCGCTGCCTGCTTGTAAGATGATACCAATATTATTGCCATTAACTTGTGAAATGCGTGCCTGGTTACGATCACCCTTCTGGTAAATATAAGCAAAATTAGCGAATTGATAAGCGGATGAATATGATTGCACAACGCTGGCATAATTGTTGTTTCCAATTTGCTTAATGATGCTGGCATTTCCCTGAAAAGTGTCGTTTTTAATTTTCACATTATAAGGAGGTACATGAACTTGATTTATATTTTTTGGTTCAAAATTTCCGTCAGCATTAACTACTGAAGCAGTTACTGAAAAGAGTAATACACATATAGCAGGCGCTATACTGGAAGATCCTTTTTCAAACCTGCTTTTGCTGTAAACCCTTAACGATTTCATGTGAAAATCCTTTTGAAATCTTATGTCAAATTTTGTTTCATGACTAGAGTTTGGACGATTTGAAAAATTGCGCTATCAGAAGTTTTTATATTGTTGTGTTGGGTTTTTTAATTTTTTTCTATCAGTTTTGACCAATTTCATAGCCATGCAGGTATGAGGATTATCATTCCTATGTGAGCAAAACTTTTACCTTTATGTATCAATAAAAGTGCTATCAGCCAGGTATTTCCAGGTATGAAAACCAATAAAAAAGCGGCCACCTGGTAGATGGCCGCTTCCTATATTCTTTGTATGAGCTTTAAAGCATAGGGATAGGTGCATCCAGGTAATCTCCCAGAAGCGTTTCCTGAATGTCGACACCGGATGCCAGATTCCACAGCCGGTTTTCTACTCCACGTGCAATCAGATGAACGACAGCGGATTCAATTGCAGACATTACAGCCATCTGTACAGGCTCGTTGGTGGTAATGCCTGCTTCCGCTTCCAGCAATCGCCGAAAATCGATAAAGCGATAGACCCCCGCCCGCAGCTCTTTAGAGTAAATCGTCTTGGTGGTGGTCACGTTAGCCAATATTTCACCGCTGGAGATCTCTACCGCGCGTAAGTTCACGGTTACCTGATCTACCTGGTACTCCCCGGATGCACCAATACCAAAATACTCAGCTCCGGCACCACCGGTACGTATGTTGGATTCAAAGGCGATAATCCCACCTTCCAGCATTACCGAGGCGGCGCGCAGTGAGGGAAGTGTATCGGGTTGGCCAAAACGCTCGAATTCTGCACGTATAATGCGGCGTTCGGTTAACAGGTTCTGAAGGCCAACCCGTTCAAGCGGAATAAACCATCCTGATTCTGCCAGTGCTCCTGTTAGCATGGCTGCAGCCCCCTGGGTAACCGCAGTGGAAAAGGTACTGGCCGGTGCCGGTCGGTATTGGCCGGTCTGGTCGCGAAAATCGTACACCGAGACAAAGATTTTACCTGCTGGGTCTGGTAGAGAGACCAGATCCTGATACGTTGCCCCTCTAGGCGTCAGTGTTGCCTCAGTGCCTGCCAGATTTTCTGAGTTGGCCACCATTCCAGCGCAACCACTGAGCAGACCCATTATCAAAAAAGCCGCTACTATCTTCATGATAATCCCCTGAAATGAAGTTATTTTTGATCATTGATTTTTAGTTTTCGGGTTGGGGCTGGCTTTTGGTTAAGGATTAAACAGGCCACCGACGCTAACTTCCGTAACATCACCCGTTAATTTATCGACAATGCGTACAACCAGCTCGCCGCTGCTATCACTGACGACAACCCCAAACTCGTCGCTGTCAAAGCTGCCTTCCTGGACTTCTCCGCGACTGACGTCTGAAATTAACTGTGAAATAAGCCTGCTTTCTAACCGTTGAACAAGCCGATCTGTTTCAGATAGGCGTTCTCTACTTCGGATGTTGGGGTCGGTATTGGTGTCCTGGGCTTGTGCTTTATTGAGCAAATGTCCCCCTAAAAAGGGGTCACCTCCAAAAGAGGGGTTGATAGGTTCGTAAATGAGCTCGCCTGCGAAGGCAAACGCCGGAGCTGTCATCAAAAGTACAGCAGCAGCGAGTTGTTTGTGATTCAAGTGGGCAAATGGTTTCATTTGTAAAGCTCCTCTTTTCCCAGGTCTTTATCTGAGGTTAGTGCGGATGTCAGCTGATGACGCAAAAGCGCTTCTTCGACGATTTTCACGGCTTCCCCGGCGGTTCTGTCTGCTTCGTTGATCCTGGGAGAGAGCTGTGTGCGGAAATACGTACGGTTGCCTTCCCTCACCCATACCTGACTGCCCCAGCGAGCATCAGGGCGCTCACTAATGGTAAGCGTGGCATCACCAATAAGACGGTTTCCCATTGAATGCTGGCTAAAAGCACGGTAAAAAGTCTTGCCCGCCATTGTGATCGTGCGATCCACCATGACACCGGTTAACTGGCTACTGTTGTTGGGTTGACGCTGCAAGGCTGGGCCATCAGAGCTATCCAATTGATTAATAGCGTCTATATCAGCCTGTTCTTGTGATCTGGCGTCAGAGTTAGTGATTAACCCCTGCGTCCATGAAAAGGGTGAAACGAGCATTAAAATTACAAGTATGGTAATATTAAAAGCATTCATAATGACTCCTTCTTGTAAAAGAAGTGCGTTTTATAAAATAGTATATCAGCCCCT
>NZ_VMQS01000022.1 GCF_007625055.1 Halomonas sp. | reverse complement strand
AGCACCATCTCGCGATGAGGGATGCCGGCATCCATGAAGGTGTCGCCATAGGCGACAAAGCCGAGATGTTCATAGAAAGCCAAGGCATGCAGCTGGGCGCTGAGCACTACCTTGGCGTGGCCCTGCTGGCGAGCAGCGTCAATGGCGGCCTGCATCAAGGCAACACCGACCCCCTGGCCGCGTTGCTCAGTCAGCACAGCTACCCGGCCGATATGGCCATCCGGTAGCAGGCGCGCCGTGCCGATGGGGCTGGGTTGATCGCCATCCGCGTTCTGCCAGGCAATAAAGTGGGTGCTATGGGTGTCCATGCCGTCCCATTCTTCCTCTTCCGGCACCTGCTGCTCGATAACAAAGACAAGGCGCCGGATCGGTGCGGCGTGTGACCCGAGCGCTTGCCAGCGCCCGGTTTCAATGGTCAGGGTCACTCGTCGTCGTCCTCCTCCTGGGGCCAGTAGAGGCTGCCGACATTCACCAGTTGGGTCAGCAAGGCATCGGCGCCTGCCAGGCTCAGAACATCTGCATGAATCGGTCTCGGGTCGGCCAGGCGCTGGGCCAGCTCGCGGCTGCAGGGGTAACCATCGCCATCGGCAAACAGGGTGACGGTATCGCCATCGGCGCGCCAGGCCAGGCGTGAGCCTGGGGCATGATAGAGAGGTGAATCACCCTGTAGTGCAGCAACAAGCTCAGGCACGCTCAGGGGCGGGTCATACGGGACCAGCTGATCAACGTATTTGGGCTGGGTCATCACACGGCCAAACCACTGGCTGAGTTGAGTCGGGTTATCCAGCGTTTCAAGAATCAGCTGGCGCATGCGCTCCAGTGCGGCATCGTCAATCTCACTGGCATCGTCGGCCGGTGCCATGGCGGCATCGCTATAGCGCTGGGAGGGTAGCAGCTGCTCGCCCAGGTAGTCCGCATAGGAGGTAACGGCTTCATCGGCGGAAGGCGCGCGAAAACCGACGGAGACTGTCATGCAGTCATCCGTCTGGCTGACCCCGTGGTGCGCCCAGCCCGGCGGTAAGTACAGCATGTCACCAGGCTCCAGCACCCAGTCAGAGCCGGCTTCAATCTCGAAATCCTTGAGAATGCGCAGATCAATACCGGGGATGATAGGCGCAGCGTCGGCGGTCATGCCGCCTAGCTGCCAGCGGCGCTGGCCGCTGGTTTGCAGCAGGAACACATCATACTGGTCAATATGCGGGCCGACGCTGCCACCGGGAGGGGCATAGCTGATCATGATGTCATCCAGACGCCAGCGGGGCAGGAAATCAAACTCATCCATCAGGGCCGCGACCGAAGGCACATAGTGGTCAACGGCCTGCACCAGCAGGCTCCATTTCTCCTCGGGCAAACGTTCAAAGGTGGCGTCATCAAAGGGGCCATGAGAAACCTGCCACGGGCCATCAGGGCCATGCTCTTCCACCAGGCGCGCCTCTATGCCTTCCTCGCAGGCAAGCCCGGCAAGCTCATCCGGGTCCAGCGGGCTGAGCATATCGGGAAAAGCGCCGCGAATAAGCAGCGGCTTCTGTTGCCAGTATTCGGCCATAAATTCAGCCGGGGTCAGGTCTCCTAGCAGGGTAAGCGGCTCATCGCGTTGGCTCATGGCTATTATATCCTGTTGATGATGTAGCAAAAAAAATCGAAATCAGTGATGCTGGATTACAAAGCTTCAATATGAGCCAGCAGTGCCTTGGCCTGTGCTTCCGCGTTGCCGATATAGCGGGCAGGCGAGAGTTCTTTCAGGTTGCTTCTTACGTCGTCAGGCAACTCAAGTGAATCAATAAAAGCGGCAAATCCTGCCTGGTCGATCCGCTTGCCGCGGGTCAGTTCCTTGAGCTTTTCGTAGGGCTTTTCAATATTGTAACGACGCATGACGGTCTGGATCGGTTCGGCGAGAACTTCCCAGCTGTTGTCCAGGTCGGCATCAAGGCGTTCGGGGTTGGCTTCGAGCTTGCTGATGCCTTTCAGCGAAGCATGGTAGGCAATCAGCCCATAGGCCAAGCCAACGCCGAGGTTGCGCAATACGGTGGAATCAGTCAGGTCGCGCTGCCAGCGTGAGATAGGCAGTTTCTGCCCCAGGTGGGCAAGAATCGCATTGGCCAGGCCCAGGTTGCCTTCGGAGTTTTCAAAATCAATCGGGTTGACCTTATGCGGCATGGTCGAGGAGCCGATCTCACCTTCCACGGTTTTCTGCTTGAAGTAGCCGAGTGAAATGTAGCCCCATATGTCGCGGTCAAAATCGATCAGGATGGTATTGAAGCGGCAGATGGCATCAAACAGTTCAGCAATATAGTCGTGGGGCTCGATCTGGGTGGTGTAGGGATTAAAACTCAGCCCCAGGCCTTCCACAAAGCTGCGGGCGTTGGCTTCCCAGTCAATTTCCGGGTAGGTCGTCAAGTGAGCATTATAGTTGCCTACCGCGCCATTGATCTTGCCAAGTATGGCCACGCTTTCGATCTGTTTCAGCTGGCGCTTGAGACGGTAGGCGACATTGGCCATTTCCTTGCCCAGAGTCGTGGGGCTGGCCGTCTGGCCATGAGTGCGGGAGAGCATCGGCTGGCCCGCATGCGCGTTGGCCAGGCGGGCAATGTCATCGGCCACCTGATGCATCTCGGGGAGCAAAGCGGCCAAGCCGTCTGCCAGCATCACGCCATAGGAAAGATTGTTGATGTCCTCACTGGTACAGGCAAAGTGGATAAACTCGGTGACTGCATGGAGCTCAGGCTGGTCGGCCACCTTTTCCTTCAGAAAATACTCAACCGCTTTCACGTCGTGATTGGTGGTACGTTCGATGTCCTTGATACGTTGCGCATCGTCAACCGAAAAATCACGTACCAGGCTTTCCAGAAAGGCGGTGGCCTGCGCCGAAAGCGGGGGAACGTCAACAATCTGGGTATGTTCCGCAAGCCGCTGCAGCCAGCGCACCTCAACAATCACGCGGGCACGGATCAGGCCAAATTCACTGAAATGTTCGCGCAGCGATTCGGCTTTTGAGGCATAGCGGCCGTCAACAGGGGAAAGGGCAGTCAGGGCAGAGAGTTGCATGGGCAGTGATTCCAGGTCGTCAGCAAAAAGGCGTAATATGGTGTGCGGTTTTGAAACTGAACTACAGGTTCGAAAAATGAAGCCGTCAGCGGCTCAGCTTAGATCATCCAGGGCGCGACGCATGGCCTTGCGCTGGAAGACCAGCTTCCAGCGACGGCCACCTTGTTGATGCCAAAGCAAGGCAAAGCGGATGCCGGCCATCAGGCAGGCGCGTACCCGTTCCGGCATCATGCGGCTTTGCAGCATGGAGGGGTCGCCTTGCACCACAATGCGCGTCTTCAACGTTGAAAGTGTTTCCTGATAGGCCTCCCCCAGACTGGCAATCACGTTCTCATGCGTATTGCCAAAATGTTCGGCCTGACTCTGGATACGTGACAGTTTCTCGCCCAGCTGATCCATCATCTGGCTATCGTTACGTAGTTTGTTCATCAGTAACAGTAGAGTGAAACCGTAGCGCAGTACTGCCGGGTTGGCCTGTTGGCGACCCGATAGGGCTTCCAGCGTATCCAGGCCTCGGCGCAGATTGTTGGGGTGGCCACCGTAGATGGCTTCAAAGCTTTCCGGATGGGTATTCACGGTCGCCTGGATCAGGGTGTCCCAGGCACGTTGATCCACCTGGCCAGTACGCGCCAGCTCATCCACCAGGCTGGCCGCCTGGAATACACCCGCCAGTGCCAGGGTCTGGCGGGCTACCGGGCTGTCCGGGGCTGTGTGAATAGGGGTCGTCGATGTCATGCAGCCGCCTCCTGGGCATTCCAAGTTGTACGGATGACACCGCCACCCAGGCAGATGTCTCCGTCGTAGATCACCAGTGACTGTCCCGGAGTGACGGCCCATTGTGGCTCGTCAAAGTGAACCTCGGCACTGCCGTCCGGCAGGCTGCGTAATGTACAGGGCTGATCTTGTTGACGGTAGCGGGTTTTGGCGGTGAACCGGCCCTGTTCTGCAGGCGCCGTGCCTGCTACCCACTCCATGGCTTCGGTTGCCAGCGCGTTGGAATAAAGCAGGGGGTGGTGCTTGCCCTGCACCGCGACAAGCACGTTGCGACCAAGATCCTTGGTGGCCACATACCAGGGGTCTTCCGAGTAGTTGGCAAGCCCACCGATTCCCAGGCCCTGGCGCTGGCCCAGGGTGTAATACATCAGCCCCATATGCTGGCCGATTACATCGCCTTCGGGCGTCTCTATTCGTCCGGGTTGCGCAGGCAGGTACTGCTGGAGAAAATCACGGAATCGTCGTTCGCCTATAAAGCAGATGCCGGTGGAATCCTTTTTCCGGGCGGTAATCAGGTCGTGCTGTTCGGCCAGGGCGCGTACAGCAGGTTTTTCCAGTTCACCCACGGGAAAGAGCGTGCGTGCAATGGCAGCCTCGGGCACTGCATGCAAGAAATAGCTCTGATCCTTGTTGTCATCCAGGCCCTTGAGCAGGCGTGGACGGCCATTTCTGATTGCCTGGCGAACATAATGACCAGTGGCTATCCTGTCAGCCCCCAGCTTTTCGGCGTAGTCGAGGAAGACCTTGAATTTGATCTCGCGGTTACACAGGATATCCGGGTTCGGCGTGCGCCCGGCGCGATATTCTTCCAGGAAATGCTCAAATACATTATCCCAGTATTCAGCGGCAAAATTGGCGGTATGCAGGGGTATTCCCAGCTTACGGCAGACCGCCGCTGCATCAATCAGGTCATCTTTGGCCGTACAGTACTCGGTGCCGTCGTCTTCGTCCCAGTTTTTCATGAACAGGCCTTCAACCTGATAGCCTTGTTCAAGCAGTAGCAGAGCGGAAACGGAGGAATCGACGCCGCCGGACATACCAACGATGACTTTGCCTTGAGTGGATGTCATGGGCATCCTCGGTTGAAAATGGTTTTATGCCTGTTTACATAACGCCTTATGCAGTGTCCTGATAAGACGACCATGTACAACAGTCTATAAATAGCCATCTATTATACACGATGCTGACGAGCGCCTTCGAGTCTGATATTCAGTGATTTGCGGTGTTTTCATGGATCACGCTTAACGGATAGGTGCGCTTTTCCCGGGCGGCGGAAATTCTTGCTCGTACCAGCGGGCTGCGCAATCGCCGCTGGTCATCGAGCGCCTTGATTTCGTCGCTGGTCAACCAGTGGGTAGCGAGAATGTCCGGGTCCAGCAAAGTGTTCATGAATTCAGTCGGTTCGGCGATAAACCCATGGCTATGAAAGGTCAGCCCTTCGGGCGTAATGAACACGTAAAGCCCCAGGTAGCCCGTCAAGCGCACGCGCCAGGCGGTTTCTTCGGTGACTTCGCGCAGGATGGCGGCTATCGGTCCTTCACCCGGTTCAATATGGCCAGCGGGTTGATTGAACACTGTCGATGGGCCGCCACGCTGTTCCTCGACCATCAGAAAGCGACCATTGTGTTCGATCACACAGGCAACGGTGGCGCGAATGCTCATGATTTTTTCCTTGTTCTGGCCTTGGCGGGGCGGTGCGCCTTGTTGGCAGGCGCGTGAAGCGTTTCTTTGCGCCATTCACCCGGTCTGAGGTTATCAAGCCGCCATGAGCCAATCGCGACACGAATCAGGCGCAGGGTAGGAAAGCCGACATGAGCCGTCATACGGCGCACCTGACGGTTGCGGCCCTCGGTAATGGTCAACTCCAACCAGCTGGTATCCGGGTGGCGTCTGGGATCAATCATTGGGTCGCGCGGCGCAATGGTGGGCGGCTCAATGCGCCGCGCCCTGGCAGGCTGAGTAAGGCCATCCTTTAATTCAACGCCCTTGGCCAGAGCGCGCAGGGCAGTGTTATCAAGCTGACCTTCCACCTGTGCCCAGTAGGTTTTGGGCAGCTTATGGCGCGGGTGAGCAATACGATGAATAAGGCTGCCATCATCGCTCAACAGAAGCAGGCCTTCCGAGTCGTAATCCAGTCGTCCTGCCGCGTAAATCCCGGGCACTTCTATAACATTGGCTAATGTGGCGCGGCCTTGTTTGTCGGTAAACTGCGATAGCATACGATACGGCTTATGCAGTAAATATAGGGTGCTCATAATTTCTTTGGTTGTATGTCCCTGGTTTGTCGACAATCTCTCATGTGATTAGAATGCGGCGCTGTTATACTTCTAGACACTTTTTATTCTGCAGCTGCGTCTAATTGCCGCAGCTATTATGATGGTGGCACACGCATCAACTGATAACCGGGAACGCCATACAAACCAATCCTGTCTGCATCGCGGCAAGGCTTTCTGTCGCATCGTTCCGGATTTTTATTATCACAGCAATAGACAAAAGAGGTTAATGCACAATGCCTAAAACGCCGAAGATCATTTATACGCTCACCGATGAAGCACCTGCACTCGCGACCTACTCCTTCCTCCCGATTATTGATGCCTTTACGGATGCTGCGGGTATTGAAGTGGAAACCCGGGATATTTCCCTGGCGGCCCGCGTGCTTTCCCTGTTTCCTGACTACCTGTCCGAAGAGCAGCGCATCGGCGATCACCTGGCCGAACTGGGTGCTCTGGCCAAGGTGCCTGAAGCCAACATTATCAAATTGCCGAATATCAGCGCTTCCATGCCACAGCTGCGTGCCGTGATCAAGGAACTGCAGGAACAGGGTTACACACTGCCCGAGTATCCGGATGAGCCAAGCACTGATGAAGAAAAGGATGTCAGGGCGCGTTTCGACAAGGTCAAGGGCAGTGCGGTCAACCCGGTGCTGCGTGAGGGCAACTCTGATCGTCGGGCCCCCAAGGCGGTCAAGCAGTATGCACGCAAGTACCCGCACTCCATGGGCGAGTGGAGCCAGGCATCACGTACCCACGTGTCGCACATGCACAAAGGCGATTTCTACCACGGTGAGAAATCGATGACCCTGGATCGTGCGCGTAATGTCAAGATGGAACTGATCGCTGAAAACGGTGAACCCCTGGTGCTCAAGCCCCAGGTTGCGTTGCAGGAAGGTGAAGTCATCGACAGTATGTTCATGAGCAAGAAAGCGCTGATGGACTTTTACGAGCGCGAGATCGAAGATGCTCGCAAGACGGGGGTGATGTTCTCCCTGCACGTCAAGGCCACCATGATGAAGGTCTCGCACCCCATCGTTTTCGGCCACTGCGTCAAGATTTTCTACAAGGAAGCCTTTGAGAAACACGGCGAATTGTTTGATGAACTGGGTGTGGATGTCAATAACGGTATTGCCAACCTCTACGAAAAGATCCACACCCTGCCTGAGAGCCAGCGCGACGAGATTATCCGCGACCTGCACGCCTGCCATGACGAGCGTCCTGAGTTGGCCATGGTGGACTCGGCGCGCGGTATTACCAACTTCCACTCACCCAGCGATGTGATCGTGGATGCCTCCATGCCGGCAATGATTCGTGCGGGTGGCAAGATGTACGGTGCTGACGGTCGACTTAAGGATGTAAAGGCCGTCATGCCGGAGTCCACTTTCGCGCGCATCTATCAGGAAATGATCAATTTCTGCAAATGGCACGGCGCCTTTGATCCAGCCACAATGGGCACTGTTCCAAATGTCGGCCTGATGGCGCAGAAAGCGGAAGAATACGGCTCTCACGATAAGACCTTTGAAGCGCCGGCAGCGGGCACCGCCAACATTACAGACATTGACACCGGTGAAGTGCTGCTATCCCAGACCGTCGAAGAAGGCGATATCTGGCGTATGTGTCAGGTCAAGGATGCGCCGATTCGTGACTGGGTCAAGCTGGCTGTTGACCGTTGCCGGGATTCCGGCATGCCGGCTGTTTTCTGGCTCGACCCTTACCGTCCCCATGAGAATGAGCTGATCAAGAAGGTCAAAACCTACCTCAAGGATCACGATACCGAAGGGCTGGATATCCAGATCATGTCCCAGGTACGTGCCATGCGCTATACCCTGGAGCGTGTCACTCGTGGTCTGGATACCATTTCTGTCACTGGTAATATTTTGCGCGATTATCTGACCGATCTGTTCCCGATCCTTGAGCTGGGTACCAGTGCCAAGATGCTGTCCATCGTCCCCCTGATGAACGGTGGCGGCCTGTTTGAAACCGGTGCCGGTGGTTCCGCCCCCAAGCACGTGCAGCAACTGCTTGAAGAAAATCACCTGCGTTGGGACAGTCTTGGCGAATTCCTGGCGCTGGTGGCGTCTCTCGAGCACCTTGCCAAGCGTTTTGACAACGACCGTGCCAAGCTGCTGGCCAACGCGCTGGATGAAGCGACTGGCCAGTTCCTGGAAAGCAATAAATCGCCCTCGCGCAAGGTCGGTGAGCTTGATAACCGCGGTAGCCATTTCTATCTGGCGCTATATTGGGCGCAAGCCCTGGCGGCTCAGGATGAAGACGCGGATATGAAAGCCCTGTTTGCTCGTTTGACTGATACGCTGAAAGCCAATGAGGACACTATTGTGGCAGAGCTTAACGGCGTTCAGGGGCAGCCGGTTGATCTTGAGGGCTATTATCATCCCAACGGTGAACTGGCCAATCAGGTCATGCGTCCAAGCAAAACACTCAATGAAGCTCTTTCCATGGTGGCTAACGGCTAATTCTGCATTAGCCAGTAGCGCAACTGCTGGGCTTCTCGCCTGTTAACGCTGTCATACCCCTCGTTCGCTTTGGTGGGCGAGGGGTTTTTTGCGGGTAGTGCTTTTCTGAACCTTGTATGTACAATAGCAGCATGGCGTGTATAGTTATTGCACAAGGTTCGTCACCGGGTACCCAAGGTAAATAATTGAACTAATGCTTCTTATGCGATTCAAATTCACTATGTTCTTATCGACCGCCACATCGTCGCCGACGTTATACCTGCTGCCAGGCGATGCAACTGCCAGGCGTGGCGCTGATGCTATCAAGATGACAGGCATGACGCGTCCGTCACAGCCTGATGAAGATGGCGATCTGGCCGTAAAGCCTGCCGAGCCCGAGCTGGCAAAGCCTCCCATGTATAAGGTGGTGTTGCATAATGACGACTACACCCCAATGGAGTTTGTAGTTGAAGTATTGCAGAGTTTTTTCGACCTTGATCATGAAAAAGCCATTCAAGTGATGTTGGCTGTACATACCCAAGGCAAGGCGACCTGCGGGATTTTCACACGCGACATTGCCGAAACCAAAAGCTATCAGGTTAACGAATATGCGCGTGAATGTGAGCATCCATTGATGAGTGATATAGAGGCAGCTGACTAATAGCGTTGAACGATTTTATTATCCGAGGCTTGCAACCACGCACGTTGTGCCCGATGTTGAGAGTGACGGTCAATTATACTGATTCAATCTGACCCGAGAAAATCGAGCCGGTTGGGTCTAAGCGAGAAGGGGACTGCCATGCTGAGCAAAGAACTTGAACTGACCCTGAATACGGCTTTCACCGTGGCGCGTTCAAAACGCCATGAGTTCATGACCGTTGAACACCTTTTGCTTGCGCTTCTGGACAACGCGTCAGCGGTCGATGTGCTGAAAGCCTGCGGGGCCAATCTGGATAAACTGCGGTCTGATCTGCAGGATTTTATCAACTCAACAACGCCGTTAATTCCTGAAGGCCAGAGTGAGCGCGAAACGCAGCCTACCCTTGGCTTCCAGCGCGTGCTGCAGCGTGCTGTTTTCCATGTTCAGTCGTCAGGTAAGAGCGAGGTCACCGGCGCTAACGTGCTTGTCGCCATTTTTTCCGAGCAGGAAAGCCAGGCGGTGTATTTCCTGAAACAGCAAAGTGTCGCCCGTGTCGATGCGGTGAACTATATTGCCCACGGAATTTCCAAGGTGGCCGGGCATAGCGCCTCTCCTTCACCATCGCAGTCAGAGCAGGAAGAAAGCGAAGAAGGCAGCGGTGAGACGGCATCGCATCCGTTGACAGGATATGCCACCAATCTCAATGAAGAAGCCAAAAAAGGCAAGATTGACCCATTGATCGGGCGTGACCACGAACTTGAGCGAGTGGTGCAGATTCTGGCGCGTCGGCGCAAGAATAACCCCCTGCTGGTAGGTGAAGCAGGTGTGGGTAAGACGGCCATTGCCGAAGGCCTGGCTAAGCGCATCGTTGAAGAAGATGTACCCGAGGTGATTTCCGATGCGGTGGTCTATGCACTCGATATGGGCGCCCTGCTGGCAGGTACCAAATACCGCGGTGATTTCGAAAAACGCCTCAAGGGTCTGCTGGCGGAACTGAAAAAGCTGCCTAACGCAATTCTGTTCATCGATGAAATCCATACGGTGATTGGGGCCGGCGCTGCCTCTGGTGGTGTGATGGATGCCTCCAATCTGCTCAAACCGTTACTCTCATCGGGTGAGCTGCGTTGTATTGGATCGACCACTTTCCAGGAATTCCGCGGTATCTTCGAGAAAGACCGTGCCCTGGCGCGTCGTTTCCAGAAAGTTGATGTGCTGGCACCGTCTGTGGATGACACTATCAAGATTCTTAAAGGTCTGCGTTCGCGCTTTGAGGAACATCACGAACTCAAGTACACCGATGGTGCACTGGAGTCTGCTGCGCGTTTATCCGACCGCTATATCAATGACCGTTTCCTGCCGGATAAGGCAATCGATATTATTGATGAGGCAGGTGCCCATCAGCGTATGCTGCCCTCAGAAATGCGCGTCGATACCATTGATGTAGATCAGGTGGAAGCCGTGGTGGCATCGGTTGCCCGGATTCCGCCGAAGAGTGTTTCAAGCTCCGACCGTAAACTGCTTGAAAACCTTGATCGTGACCTGAAAATGCTGGTGTTTGGCCAGAATGAAGCCATTGACAGCCTGACGGCGGCCATCAAGCTTTCCAGAGCCGGCCTGAAATCACCTGACAAACCGGTAGGCAGCTTCCTGTTTGCCGGTCCGACAGGTGTCGGTAAGACCGAAGTCGCCAGGCAACTCTCGCATATCATGGGCATTGAGCTGGTACGTTTTGATATGTCTGAGTATATGGAGCGGCATACTGTCTCACGCCTTATCGGGGCGCCGCCCGGCTATGTGGGTTACGACCAGGGTGGCCTGCTGACCGAGGCGATCACCAAGCAGCCGCACTGTGTTCTGTTGCTGGATGAAATCGAAAAAGCGCACCCTGAGGTCTTCAATCTGCTGCTGCAGGTGATGGATCATGGTCGCCTGACGGATAACAATGGCCGCGAGGCAGACTTCCGTCACGTCATCGTGATCATGACCTCCAATGCGGGTGCCGAGCAGGCCTCGCGCCGCTCGATCGGTTTCCAGACCCAGGATCACTCAACGGATGCCATGGAAGTTATCCGTCGCACCTTCTCACCCGAGTTCCGCAACCGCCTTGACGGTATTATCCAGTTCAGCGAGCTGGCAACCGATGTGGTGCGTAATGTGGTCGACAAGTTCCTGATTGAGCTGCAGGCTCAGCTGGATGAAAAGCGCGTTCAGCTTGAAGTGGATGAGCAGGCAAGAGACTGGCTGGCCGTACAGGGCTATGACCCTGATATGGGAGCCCGTCCGATGGCGCGCTTGATTCAGGAAAAGCTGAAAAAGCCGTTGGCCGAAATGATCCTGTTTGGTGAATTGGCAGAGTACGGTGGCATTGTGCATGTCAGCCTTGGAGACAATGAGCTGCATCTGTCCACCGAGCCTGAAATGGCTGATGCGCCCTGACAGGGGCTGAACGAATCAACGCCTTTTCATGCATAAAAAAGCGCCCTGTCATTGACGGGGCGTTTTCGTCTTCAGGGGCAGAAAATCAATACCGTTAGGCTAGGCCTTTTTTGTATCGGCCAGCATGAAGGTTTTTACCAGGCAGCCTGTGATAGCCCAGTTCCGCGACCAGGCGTTCGTGCGACGTGAGGAATATTAGCGACAGAATGGAGCCGCCATCAGCGCGAACGGTAGACGATCCGTCCTTTGGAAAGGTCATACGGGGTCAGCTCAACTTTGACCTTGTCGCCGGTCAGAATGCGAATATAATTCTTGCGCATTTTTCCGGAGATATGGGCAGTGACTACGTGGCCGTTTTCCAGTTCAACACGGAACATGGTGTTGGGTAGGGTGTCAACGATGACACCATCCATTTCAATATGGTCTTCGCGTGCCATATAGGCAGATCCTCGCTTGTAGTGCTTTAAGTGAGTACTGACAACAAGTACTGAACATACTCAATATCAGCACTGAAATGACTCAGTACACCGATAGAGACAATCGGTATTTGCCCAAATGGGCATTAACAGCGCTATATTGTGCCGCAAGCCCGCCAACAAGGCAAAAAAGCTTTACTTTTTTTAGGCAAAAAAGCGTATCACGTTATCAGAGGTTGCCAATGACGCCCACTCAGTACTTCAACTGGCGAGAAGTGTTTTTTATAGTTCATTTTACGGCACTCTTCGATCCAGTAGCCTAGATACAGATGGGGCAGTGCCTGCGTTCTGGCTATTTCAATCAGTTTCAGAATGGCCAGTGTCCCCAAGGAGCGTTTCTCGAAGGCTTGGTCAGTGGCAAAAAAGGTATAGATCGCAGAAATACCGTGTTCAAGCTGGTCAAAAGCCGCGACGGCTACCAGTTCATCGCCGAGGGTGAACTCCAGCAGAAAGGCATAAGACTCGTTAAGCGTCAAAAAAGTACGGTACTGCTCATGACTGGGTGGATACATGTCGCCGTCAGCATGCCGGTGACAGATATAATTTGCATATAGGGCATAATGGCGACTGTTGAAGCTGGCATTCACGACACGGGTCTGAATGTCTGAATTGCGGCGCAACACCCTGCGCTGAGTGCGGTTTGGCTCAAAGCGCTCAACCGGAATGCGCACCGAGCGGCAGGCATTGCACCCTTCGCAATGTGGGCGGTAGAGGTGCCGCCCGCTGCGACGAAAACCCAGCAATGACAGTGAGTCGTAAACGCCAGGCAGAGGCGCTTCCTGAGGATCCAGAAAGAGGGTGGTCGCTTCGCGGTCAGGCAGGTAGCTACAGTCATGTGGCACTGTCAGAAAGAAGCGCAAATCCCTCACGGGTCGACGTGGCGTGTTGCTGCTCACGGTTGGCCTCCTGATGGCGAATGAGTGAAAGTATCAGTGAGTGGTCTCTATCAGTCCCTGATTGTCCGGTGCCGCGAGGGCACCCAGCCACGCTGAGGAAGGTACTCTGGGTGCTTCCTCGTGATCGGCAGATGATCGGAAATCTCTCTGCGGTAAGCATAGTTCAAGATAGTTGATGAAGCTTGTGCGAGAAATGGTTTCAGCCCCCATATGGGCAAGGTGAGGCGTGTACATCTGGCAGTCAATCAGGGTGCCACCCCCCTGGCGCATTGCCGCAGTCAGGTAGGCAAGGGCGACCTTGGACGCATCCGCCTGATCTGAAAACATTGATTCGCCAAAAAATATTGGCCCCATGGCCAGTCCGTAAAGCCCGCCTACCAGGGCGTTGTCGCGGTGCACTTCAATGCTATGAGCAATGCCAGCCTGATGGAGGTGCGCATAGGCGGAGAGCATCTCATCGGTAATCCAGGTGCCGGCTTCACCCTGACGCGGCGCAGCGCAGGCCAAGATGACCCTTTCAAAGCATTGATCCAGGGTGACCGAGAAGCCACCATTGCGTAAGCGTTTGGTTAGACTGCGTCTTTGCCTGAAATTTTCAGGATATAGCACCATTCTTGGATTAGGGCTCCACCACAGGATAGGATCTCCTTCACTGAACCAAGGAAAGATTCCCTGACGGTAGGCGCTTACCAGCCAGGGGGGGGTTAATGCACCGCCCGCCGCCAGCAGGCCGTCAGGGCTATCGAGTGCCATGGATACGTCAGGAAAGCAGGGTGATGTACTATCCAGCCAAGGTAGCATAAGGGCTCCCTGAAATGAGCTGATGAACCAATGGAATCGGATCTCTGTTATTCTCAACCTCAATTGTCAACAGTGGTAATAGACCCTGTGACGGCAAAAGGATGCTCGGTATGATGGCAGAGCGCAAGCGCCAAGTAGCTATCTGAAAAAGAACGCCCTTGCACGCGACGAAAGACGAGCTGTTGCCGAATTGTCTGAAAAGTGTGTTCTGATCCGGCGATCATTTTCGATAGGGTTTATGGCCGCAGCGCTGGAAAAGACTTCTTGCGGGCTGTGGCTGTCAGTGTCAGGTATGAAGGGAGAATTGCTTGAACGTGAAAAAAACTGTTAACAGGCAAGCGTCGCAGGGCTCAGGCGGAACACCCAAGGCATCGTCTGAGCGGGTTAATGTCGCCAAGGCCAAAGCAAAGGCAGGCGCCAGGCATGTCGGTGTTCGCCTGCAGGGCGTGGCACGCGAGGCCGTGGTCATTGTGCTGCTGGCACTTTGTGTATTTTTGCTCCTGGCGTTGTTCAGTTATCAGGCTGGCGACCCGGGCTGGTCGTATCGCGGACCCGAAACCGAGGTGGCTAACTGGATGGGCGCACTGGGTGCATGGTTGGCGGACGTCATGTATTCATTATTGGGTTCCAGTGCACTTTGGTTCCCTGGGGTGTTGGCGTTTACTGCCTGGTGGCTGATGCGTTCACGCCAGGTCACGTTTAGACTGGATATGCTGGCATTGGCCGTGCGTGTAGCCGGCTTTGTGATGCTTCTGCTGGGCACCACCCTGCTGGGTGCCCAGCATTTCTTCAGTCCGGATAGCATTCTGCCTTACGGCGCCGGCGGCATTATTGGTGAAGGTCTGGTCACTACCCTGTTGCCGGTCCTGAGCCACTCAGGCGTTGGCCTGGTGGCAGGGGCCCTGATTTTGGGTGGTTTTCCGATTCTTACCGGCGTCTCATGGCTTGAACTGACAGATGAAGTCGGGCATCAGGCATGTCGGCTGGGACGTCGGGTACGTCAACTGCTCGGCGGCCTGGAGACAAAGCGCCGCGAGCATCAAGCCAAGCGCAGGCCATATCTGGGTGATGATGACTCGCAGCAAGAAACGCCTGGCACTCAAAAGCAGCCTGTCTTTTCGGCAGATGAGCCCGCACCTGCTGAATCAGCCAGCCCACAACGAGAGCCGCGTGTCTCCCTGGGAACTGCTGCTGGCGCTACTGCAGCCGGTGGTGCCTGGGCAGCCACACGCCTGACAGCCTCTCGGCATACAGAGTCTGCTCTTGCGGCTAAAGATTCACCAAGACCCACCACCTCTGAAAGCAACGCTTCCCCCGGCGTCGCAGATTCCGCTGTCGAGCGTGCTGCGCACAGTGGCGTGGAAAGGCTTGAGGACGACGCTGATAACAACACGGCTGAAAGCGTTCCAGAGCCATCTCGCCACGCCATTAATCCGGCTGCGTTTACGGCATCTGAGAATAATACTTCGGCCCCCCATGAAGAAGTGACTGCAAAATTTCCCGAGCGTATTGAACCCCGGCTTGGCTCTGAATGGCCGTCTGAAGCAACTGCGTTTTCAGCGCCCGGGCCTGAGCAGGCGCCCGATGCCAATGAGAGGACAGCAGCAGTTTCTGAACAGCCTGTGCCTGAAAGACGTGTACCGGAAATTGTCCCGGAACCGGTGTTGAACGACGACCCTGACTGGCCGCAAGCCCTGGAATCAGCTTTTGCTGCTGAGCCGCAGACGGAAGGTGAATCATCAAAAACAGGTGACCCGAGAGAACAAGAGCCAGCATCCATGCTGGGAGCGTCAGCTCCTCCATCGGTATCAACCGCTGACCCGGTGGATGATGAAAGCATGACGCTATGGACCGTTGAACACTTGCAAAATCAGCGTCCGGTACTGGAGGGCATGCCAGAGCCTGATGGTGACGTGCCCAGCCTGCGCCTGTTGACGCCACCCGAGCCGCAAAAACCCAACTACAGCGAACAGCAGTTGGCCGATATGGCAGAACTTCTGGAGATACGTCTGAAGGAATACGGCGTCAAAGCCGAGGTTGTGGATACCTGGCCAGGTCCGGTCATTACCCGCTTTGAAATCAAGCCGGCCGCTGGCGTCAAGGTTTCCAAGATTACCAACCTGGCGAAGGACCTGGCGCGATCGCTGATGGTAAAAAGTGTCCGCGTGGTCGAAGTGATTCCTGGCCGTCCGACTGTCGGTATCGAAATCCCTAACCCTAATCGGGCCATGATTCGCCTGCGTGAGGTCGTTGATTCTGATCTCTACCAACAGGAAACTTCCCCGCTGACGATGGCGCTGGGCCAGGATATTGGCGGTGGCCCTGTCGTGGCCAACCTCGGCAAGATGCCTCATCTGCTGGTAGCCGGCACAACGGGTTCAGGTAAGTCGGTAGGGGTCAATGCCATGCTGGTTTCGATGTTGCTTAAAGCCACGCCTGATGAACTGCGCCTGATCATGGTCGACCCTAAAATGCTGGAGCTATCCGTATATGACGGCATTCCACATTTGCTGGCACCGGTCGTCACCGATATGAAAGAAGCGGCCAACAGCCTGCGCTGGTGCGTGGCTGAAATGGAGCGCCGCTACAAGCTGATGGCGGCAATGGGAGTCCGCAACATTGCTGGCTTCAATTCGCGTCTGGATGAGGCAGACAGGGCGGGTGCCCAGGTGGCTGACCCTCTCTGGGAGCCCCAGCCCTGGGAAATGCATCAGGCGCCCCCGGTACTGGAAAAGCTGCCCTACATCGTGGTGGTCATTGATGAATTTGCCGATATGTTCATGATCGTGGGCAAGAAGGTGGAAGAATTGATCGCTCGACTGGCGCAGAAAGCGCGTGCTGCCGGGATTCATCTCATCCTGGCCACGCAACGGCCTTCCGTGGATGTGGTGACCGGTCTGATCAAGGCCAATATCCCGTCTCGTATGGCATTTCAGGTGTCGTCCCGAATTGATTCGCGGACAATTCTTGATCAGGGCGGCGCTGAAAGCCTGCTGGGCCATGGCGATATGCTGTATTTGCCTGCCGGCTCGGGACCGCCCAATCGCGTACATGGCGCCTTTGTCGATGATGATGAAGTTCACCGCGTTGTCGAGGACTGGAAGCTGCGTGGCGAGCCTGAGTACATTGAGGAAATACTGACCGGCGGGGTATCAGCGGATGCGTTGGCGGGGCTGGAGGCGGAAGGGACAGATAATGATGATGCCGAGCAGGATGCGCTTTACGACGAAGCCGTGCAGTTTGTCACTGAAACCCGCAAAGCCTCGATCTCTGCTGTTCAGCGTCGCTTCAAGATTGGTTATAACCGGGCAGCACGCCTGGTGGATGCCATGGAAAGCGCAGGCGTTGTGTCTTCCATGGGGTCCAATGGTCAGCGTGAAGTATTGGCTAATGCGCCCACAGGGCACTGATCCCCAATCGTGCAACTATCAAGAAAACCACGCCGTAGGTGAAACCTTGCGGCGCAGCGAGCGTCTGAGACCACAACAACCTTATTGAGGATGAACACTCATCCTTCAGGAAGATAAAGGAAATCGCTATGAATCGCACTGATACGCCTGTTGTGGCACTCACGCCTGACGCTGTTCCTTCTGTTAACCGCCAGCGCTTTTTGGGGCTGATGCTGACGGTCACGGCGCTTGGGTTGATGGTCAGCTCAAACACCTGGGCGCAGGATGTTGCTGAACGCCTGAGTGAGCGCCTGGCACCGCTGGAAACCTATCACGCCAGTTTTGAGCAGAAAATTCTGGATGGCAGTGGCGATAACCTTCAGGAAGCGCAGGGCGAGATGTGGCTGGCGCGCCCCGGGCTGTTACGTTGGGAGGTTGATGCGCCTTATTCGCAGACCGTCATGTCAGACGGTGAAGACGTCTATCTGTACGACCCGGATCTGGAACAAGTGACTGTCCAGGCCGTTGATGAACGTGTCACCCATACACCGGCGTTACTGCTTTCTGGCAATATTGACGATCTGACAGCAAGTTACGATGTGCACTACGAGAAAGATGATCAAGACACATTTACGCTGGTGCCTTCAACCCCAGATACCCTGTTTGAAGAACTTAATCTGATGTTTGAAGGCGAAACGCTGACGGAGCTGTGGATGACGGACAGTACCGGCCAACGTACGGCAATAATTTTCAGTGCCATCCGCCAGAATGATGCTATTGACGATGAACGCTTCACCTTTGACATCCCGGAAGGCGCGGATGTCATTCGTGAGGACCCCTAGGCTCCGTTGGGACGTCCCCTCTGTCAGCCGCTTCGTCCATAGCCTGGCGCCAGGCCATGATATCGGCAAAGCGTTTTTCGTGGCCATACAGGCTAGGCTGGTAGAATTCCTCGCGGTCCAGAGAGTCTGGCCAGCAATCATGAGTACTACCGGCCGGATAGGCATCCGGCTCGTGGTGAGCATAACGGTACCCCTGGCCGTGCCCCAGCTGTTCCATCAAACGGGTGGGCGCATTGCGCAGGTAGCCGGGCACCTCAAGCCCGGATGTTTGGCGAACATAGCGTTGGGCAGCTTTCCAGGCCAGATCAATACGGTTGCTTTTCGGGGCCACGCAAAGATGGATCAGGGCGTGGGCTATTGCCCGCTGTCCCTCGTAATCCCCCAGTCTTAAATAGGCATCCCAGGCGGCCATCACCAGAGGCAGGGCGCGCGGGTCAGCATTGCCAACGTCCTCGGACGCAATGGCTGCCAAACGTCTTACCACGTCCAGCGGGTCACCGCCGCCCTGGATAAACCGCGCCATATACAGCAAGGCGGGGTTGGGCCGAGACGAACGCACGGATTTATGTAATGCCGATAGCAAGTCGTAATAGGCATCACCCTGTTTATCAAAGGCGCTGGCCGAATACCCCAGTATGTCTGTTAATGCCTCAGGGCCAAGGTGCTCGTGATCCTGTCGCGGTTGGGTGAAATCACACGCGGTTTCCAGCAAGCCAAGCGCCCGGCGAGCATCGCCCGCACTGGCGCGCGCCAGGATGTCGAGTACACCATCATCGACCCGAATATGTCTCTGGCCAAGGCCACGTTGAGGATCGCTGAGCGCTTGACGTAATACGTCAACGAGTTCGCTTTCACATAATGACTTGAGTACGTAAACCCGCGCTCGAGACAGCAGGGCTGAATTCACCTCAAAGGAGGGATTTTCAGTCGTGGCACCGATCAGGGTCAAAAGGCCGGACTCAACATGCGGCAAAAGGGCATCCTGCTGCGCCTTGTTAAGGCGGTGAATCTCATCCAGGAAGAGAATTACCGTTTCTTCGGGCCGCTGGCGGGCACGTTCTACGACGTT
Organism: Halomonas sp.; assembly: GCF_007625055.1. GTDB lineage: Bacteria > Pseudomonadota > Gammaproteobacteria > Pseudomonadales > Halomonadaceae > Vreelandella. Next base: position 18,418 of record NZ_VMQS01000022.1, on the reverse strand, counting down.
GCGTATGTCCTTGACTCCCGCCATCACGGCACTGATGGCTTCCAGATGGGAGTCAGAGGCGCGTGCCAGTATTTCCGCCAGTGTGGTTTTACCAACGCCTGGTGGGCCCCACAGAATCATTGAGCGAATCACACCGGATTCGGCCATTCGGCGCAGCGGTTTACCAATGCCCACGAGTGACTGCTGGCCGATATAATCATCCAGGGTGACAGGACGCATGCGGTAGGCCAAAGGAGTGTCATTGGCTGAGTCACTTGTCTGGGTAAACAGATCCATCTTGGCTCCATGTACGGGTATGAACAAAACGGGGGTGTTATTGTCCTTAGACAGTCAACATTGTTAACGAGGGCTGTAACAGGCTACTGTATTCGTTATTCTCTACAAAGCCCTGCTAGACTGCTTGTGTTTCACCTGATAGTAACGAAATCTAATAATAACGCTGGTAGATCAGGATTTGCTTTTTCCAGCGAAGATTGCGTGTCACTGGCTATACCCCAGCGGCAAGCCTGAGATAAAAGGAGGCGGCAACATGCTTAATCAATTGCGTCTGGATCATGCCAATATGGCGCGAATGCTCCACGTACTGCAGCTTAAACAGAAAAAGCTTGAAAAGGGGGAGCGTCCCAACTTTCAGTTAATGCGCGAAGTGGTGGACTATATTCTGGCCTACATGGAGGATTTTACCGCACCACTGGAACGCGTATTTGTTGAGCGCTTACAGGCTAAAGCGCCGGATCAGGTGTCGCAAGTCGAAAACATGCTGAGTGACTATCGCAGACTCAAGCCTCGGCTTGAGCGGCTTTCTGCAGATATTGATACCGTGCTGATGGACATGGTGTTACCCATGGACCGCTTTGCAGAAGACCTGAAGCAGTATCTGGCAGCCCACCGTTCCTATCTGCGCCAGGAGCGTGAAAATCTTTTTCCGCTGGTTGAAAAGCACTTTGATGAAGACGATATTGCCGCCTTGCGTCAGGCGTTGCCGGAGGGTGCAGAAAAAGAGTTGGGGCGTCTGCAGCAGGCTTACCCGGAACTGTATGCCAAACTCAAAGGTGCCGACGTACCCGTGGTTTGAAATGGCCACGAGGGTGCCTGGCCACTCTCAAGGCTTACAACGGAGCGTGCTATCATTGGCCGCTCCGTTTTTATGTGTGTGCTGATAAGGGCAAGCCGTCATGACCGGCCCCATTTTAATCTTTGACTCAGGTGTGGGAGGCCTCTCGGTCGCTCATGCATTACGCTGCGCCTATCCTGAGGCAGCGTTTTGCTATGCATGTGATAATGCCTGGCTGCCTTATGGGCTTCGTCAGGATGACGAATTGACCGCACGGATTGTCGCTGTCTGTCTGGCGGCGGTGGGAGCCTGTCAGCCGAGTGTGCTGGTAGTGGCCTGCAATACGGCCAGCACGCTGGCGCTCGAGCAGCTTCGCGCTGCGCTGACGATTCCTGTGGTCGGGACCGTACCTGCCATAAAACCGGCGGCCCATCTATCAACCAGCCGCCATATTGCGCTGCTGGCGACCTCGGCCACGCTGAGACGACCTTACACTCAGACCCTGATTGATAGTTTTGCCAGTGACTGCTGCATTACACGTGTCGCTGCCGATGGATTGGTGGTGGAAGCTGAGCGTTGGCTAGGCGGGTACCCACCCAGTCAGATGCGTTTGAACGCCATATTGACCCCGCTATGGCAGGCGGCTCGTGATACTCCACCTATGGATACGGTCGTGCTTGGATGTACTCACTTTCCATTGATGCTGCCTTGGTTGGAAGCCCTGTCTCCTGTCGCGCTGAACTGGGTAGATTCCGGAGCAGCGATCGCACGTCGAGTAGGGCAAGTCAGCGAAACATTTAACCTTGGGCATCATGATAACCGCAGCTTTACCACAGCGACTGCTGAAAGCCTGTGTGCGGGCCTGGCGGATTATGGCTTTGCACCACCAGAGCTTTTGCATCTGAAAAACTGATACCCAGACGTAATCTGATAAGCAAGCCGCTTGCTCTATCCATTCACACGTATTACCTGTCGATTATTACCCGTTCAACAAGAGGAGTTTATCTTTGGCAATCCCAGTGGTTGAGCCCGAACGCTATAACGAACAATTGAATGCCAAGCGTGAATCCCTTGAAGCCTTGCTGGCCGAATTCTCGCCTCCGTCGTTGGAGGTCCTGGAATCACCCCCCGGTTATTACCGCCAGCGCTGTGAGTTTCGTATCTGGCATGAAGGCGACGATCTGTTTTACGCCATGTTTGATGTAGATACTGAAAACCCTGCTAATAAAACAGTGGTCAGACTGGATCAGTATCCGGTGGCCAGCCCCCGGATAAACGCCTTGATGCCTGAGTTGCGCAATGCTTTCCTGGCCAGTCAGGAGCTGCGCCATCGTCTGTTTCAGGTGGAATTTCTGACCACTCTGTCGGGTGAGGCACTGGTCACACTTATCTATCATCGACCGCTGGGTGATGTCTGGGAAGAAGAAGCGCGCGCCTTGGAAAAGGCGCTGGGTATCATGATCATCGGGCGCTCTCGCAAACAGCGTAAGGTGTTGAGCCGTGATCATGTATGGGAGACGCTGGAAGTCGACGACCAGCCATGGCACTACCAGCAGGTTGAAAACAGCTTTACCCAGCCTAACGCCACTATTTGCCAGAAAATGCTCGGCTGGGCGCGATCCGCAACCGCCGGAAGCCAGTCAGGTGATCTGGTTGAGCTATATTGCGGCAACGGCAATTTTACTGTGGCCCTGGCGGAAAACTTTCGGCGGGTATTGGCGACAGAAATTTCTCGCACCTCGGTGGCCAGCGCCAAGGTGAATTTTGCTGCAAACGGTATCACCAATGCTAAGGTGGTCAGGATGTCAGCAGAAGAATTTGCCCAGGCGCTGAAAGGAGAGAAAGGCGGCCGGCGGGTTGCCGACATGGCGCTGCAGGACTATCAGTTTTCGACGGTTCTGGTAGACCCGCCGCGCGCCGGGCTGGATGAAGCCAGTTGTCATCAGATCAGCGTTTATCCTTCGATTGTCTATATTTCATGTAACCCTGCGACACTGGCTGAAAATCTGGCCATACTGACTCAGACGCATCGTATAGAACGGTTGGCGCTTTTTGACCAGTTCCCGTTCACGGATCATATGGAGGCCGGGGTACTGTTAACCCGTCGAGAGTACCAGCCGTAGCCGCGTATGGATAACAATGCACAATGAGTATGCGTCATGAGTAAGACGTCAGTTGGCTGGGGTTGTCCGAACAGGTCACGTAGGCTCGACGCCTTGGTGGCTTAACAGCCGACGATCTTCGTTTTGGCCGGTAATGGCCTTGGCAGTTGAGGTGATAAATGCATTACATTGCGATTGAAGAAAGCCGACAGGATCTTCTCAAACAGTTAAAGGAACGGCTGGAATCGCGTCTGGACCCCGCCAGAGCGGCGGCGATTGATGCGTTTGCACGGCAGTTTTATGCCACCGTGCCTGTCGAAGATCTGGTTGACCGGCGGCTGGATGACCTTTATGGGGCCACGTTGTCCATCTGGCAATTTCTTCAGCACCATGAACCGGAAAGCCCCAAGGTGGCGGTTTTCAATCCAGATTTTGAAGAGCATGGTTGGCAGTCCACTCACACCTTTGTGGCGGTATTGCATACGGATATGCCGTTTCTGGTTGACTCTGTGCGCATCGAGCTTAATCGGCGTGGTTTGACCGTCCATGCCATCCAGAACGCTGTCATGGCCGTGGAGCGTGACGACCAGTATCAACTTGAGCGACTGGTCTCATCCCGGGATGATGATGCGCCTGACAGCCGTGAATCGCTGATCGTTATCGAAGTAGATCGTCATACGGACCGCGATGCCCTGACGGTTATCGAGCAGAATCTCCATGATGTTCTGCGCGATGTGCGTACGGCAGTGAAGGATTACGACGCCATGTGCGCGAGGACCCGGGAGGCCATCCAGGAACTTGAGAAAGTCTGCCCGCCTCAGATCGATCCGGATGACCACGAAGAGGCCATTGCGTTTCTGGAATGGATGCTCAAGGATAATTTCACTTACCTTGGCTATGATGAATACACTCTGCAGGACGGTGAACTGGTCCGCGACAATGCTAGTGTTCTGGGCGTATTCCGGCTGGATTATCCGCGCTACTGCGAACGCATCCGTACCGAGCAGGGCATTGATGAGAACAACAATTATGTCCTCGTGCCGCAGCTTTTATCGTTTGCCAAAAGTGCTCACCATTCCCGGGTTCATCGCCCCACCTACCCTGATTACATCACGGTTGACCGCTATGACGACGACGGCAATGTGGTGGGTGAGCGGCGTTTCTTTGGATTGTTTACGGCCACTGTCTATAACGAGTCACCGCGTAATATTCCGGTTCTGCGGCGAAAACTGAAGGCGGTGATGGATATTGCCGGCTTCAATCCTCAGGGCCACAACGGCAAACAGTTGCTGCAGGTGCTGGAAGTCTATCCACGTGATGACCTTTTCCAGATCTCGACCGAATCCCTGGCTGGAACAGCACTGGGGATTCTCAACATTCGTGAACGCCGTCAGGTGCGTCTGTTTGTGCGTGCGGATGTGAGTGGCAAATTCTATTCCTGCCTGATTTTTGTGCCTCGGGACGTGTTTTCCACTGACTTGCGCCAGCGTATCCAGAATCTGCTGTGCGAAGAGATGGATGCACATTTTGGTGACTTCAATACCTATCTGTCCGAATCGGTACTGGCGCGTATTCAGCTGATTCTGCGTTTCAATGGTGATAATCCATGCCAGTTTGACCTTAAGCGTATCGAGCAAAAGGTCGCACAATTGGCGCGCAGCTGGAAGGATGAGCTTCAGGCCGCCATGATTGAGGGCTTTGGTGAAGAAAGTGCCAACCGGCTGATGGAGCGCTTCAGTGGCGCCTTCTCTGCCAGCTATCGGGAGGATTTCAGTGCCCGGACCGGCGTGTTTGATATCCAGCATTTGTTGGCACTGGACAAGGGCGATGATCTGGCGCTGTCACTCTATCGCCCGCTGGAGGAGCAAGGCGGTGGGTTGAACCTTAAGTTGTTCCATCGCGATTCACAGATTCCCCTGTCGGATGTGCTGCCGATGATGGAGAACCTGGGCTTGCGGGTCATTGGTGAGCGTCCTTACGAGATCAACGACCTTTCCGAGCGTTACTGGATACATGATTTTGAACTGGAGCACAGCGGCGCCGACCTCAGCCTTAGCGAAATGCGTGAGGCATTCACTGAGGCATTCAAGCGTATCTGGGGCGGTGAAGCGGATAATGATGCCTTCAACCGGCTGATCATCGGTGCCAACCTGGACTGGCGTGAAGTGGCGATGTTGCGCGGCTATGCGCGTTACCTGAAACAGATTCGCTTTGGCATGTCGCAGAACTACATTGCCTCTACTCTGGCTAACCACTCGCACATTACCCGTGAACTGGTGGCATTATTCCGGTTGCGTTTTGACCCTCAGTGCGAGGATCGCGACAGCAGCGCCTGTCTCGCCCGCATCAATGAACACCTTGAGCAGGTGGCCAGCCTTAACGATGACCAGCTGGTGCGACGCTTTGTGGAGCTGATCCAGGCGACTCTGCGAACCAACTATTACCAGTTGGTCGAACCAGGGCGTTTCAAGGATTACATTGCTTACAAGTTGGAACCCACCAGAGTGACGGGCATGCCCAAGCCGTGCCCTGCCTATGAGATCTTTGTCTGCTCGCCCAGAGTGGAAGGTGTTCATCTGCGCGGCGGCAAGGTTGCCCGTGGCGGGCTACGCTGGTCTGATCGGCGGGAAGACTTCCGCACCGAGGTGCTGGGGCTGGTCAAGGCGCAGCAGGTAAAAAACGCAGTGATTGTTCCGGTCGGCGCCAAAGGCGGCTTTGTCTGCAAGCGGATGCCCGAAAATGCTGATCGGGAAACCATACAGAAAGAGGGCATTGCCTGTTACAAGACCTTCATTCGTGCTTTGCTGGACGTCACTGATAACCTGGTAGGCAGCGACGTTGTACCCCCGGAAAATGTCGTTCGCCATGATGACGATGATGCCTATCTGGTCGTCGCTGCCGACAAGGGAACGGCTACCTTCTCGGATATTGCCAATGAAATCTCGCTTGAATATGGTCACTGGCTGGGTGATGCCTTTGCGTCCGGCGGCGCCAATGGTTATGACCACAAGAAAATGGGGATTACCGCGCGGGGTGCCTGGGAGTCGGTTGAGCGCCATTTTCGTAACCTGGGGCTGAATACCCGGCGTGAGAATTTCACCGTGGTAGGCGTGGGTGACATGGGCGGCGATGTTTTCGGCAATGGCATGCTGCTGTCCGAACATATTCAGCTGGTGGGTGCCTTCAACCACCTGCATATCTTTGTTGACCCGTGTCCGGATGCCGCTACGACTTTTGCAGAGCGCCAGCGCCTGTTCAATATGTCGCGCTCCAGTTGGGAAGATTTTGACAGGTCGCTGATTTCTGAAGGGGGAGGTATCTTCAGCCGCAGCGCCAAATCCATCAGCATCACGCCGCAGATGCAGGACGTCTTTGGCATCAGTGACACCCAGATGGCCCCCAATGACCTGATCCGTGCCATGCTCAAGGCGAAGGTTGATCTGTTCTGGAACGGTGGTATCGGCACCTACGTGAAAGGCTCGGAGGAAACCGATGCCGAGGTGGGCGATAAGGCCAATGATGCGCTGCGCATTAACGGCTGTGAGCTGAACTGCCGGGTTATCGGAGAAGGGGGTAATCTGGGGTTTACCCAGCTGGGCCGTATGGAGGCCGCCAACAAGGGCGTGCGGGTCTATACCGATTTTATCGATAATGCCGGTGGCGTGAATTGCTCCGACCATGAAGTCAATATCAAGATCCTGATTGATGAAGTGGTCAAGCGGGGTGACATGACCGAGAAGCAGCGTAACAGGTTGCTGTCTGACATGACCGATGAAGTGGCGGACCTGGTCATTCTCGACAACTACCGTCAGACCCAGGCTCTGGATCTGTCGGCTCTGATATCCAAGCAGGGGATCGGTCCCTATCGGCGCTTCATCAGTGAGCTTGAGGCGGTGGGGCAGATTGATCGCGAGCTTGAGTTCCTGCCGCAGGATGACGTCCTCAAAGAACGTTCAGGCAACGGCGAAGGGATGAGCCTGCCGGAACTCTCGGTGTTGATCTCCTATGCCAAGAGCACGCTGAAAGGTGACCTGATCACGTCTGAGGTACCGGATGACCCCTACATTCGCCGGCATCTTGAACGCCTTTTTCCGCAGCCATTGGTGGATAACTATCTTACCGAGATGTACGAGCATCGCCTGAAGCGGGAAATTGTCGCTACCCAGGTCGCCAACGATCTGGTGGATCACATGGGCGTGGTCTTTGTCCGTCGCCTGATAGACTCTACCGGGGTTGGCCGCGCCGATATTGCCCGAGCCTATATTGTCGCGCGTGACAGCTTTAACCTGCCGCGTCTTTGGGCAGACATCGAGGCGCTGGATAATGTTGTATCCAGCCAGGTGCAGTACGGCATGATGCTGGACCTGATGCGCATGGTTCGTCGCGCTACCCGCTGGTTCCTGCGTCAGCATCTGGGGCTGTCCACTCAGGATGCCGTCGAATACTTTGGCCCACGCCTGGCTCAGCTGCAGGAAGGCATTGGCGAGCTGCTGAGCGGAGAAGAACTGGCTGCCTGGCAGCAGCGCCGTGAGGAACTGCTGGAAGCGGGTGTTCCTGAAGAATTGGCTGGAAGCGTTGCTGCAGCCCCCAGCCTTTATGCAGGGCTGGGTATCATTCAGGCTGCGCGTCACGTCAACGAAAAGCCCCAGCGCGTTGCCGAGGTGTTCTATGAAGTGGGCAGCCGCCTGGAACTGCCCTGGATGATTCAGCAGGTCACCCGGCTGGACGTGCGCGATGCCTGGCAGGCCCAGGCGCGGGAAACCTTCCGTGATGATATCGATCGCCAGCAGCTGGCGCTGACGACCAGCGTATTGAAGCTTGAAACCGGCAACCACGACGTGGACGAGCGGGTTGGGCAGTGGCTTGATCAGCATGCCGATCTGCATCGTCGCTGGTGCCGCCTGATAGAGGAAGTGCGCAGCGGCAGTGAAAGTGGTTTTGCCCTCTTTGCGGTTGCCGTGCGTGAACTGGTGGATCTGGCTGAAAGTGATAGCGAAGCCTGATCCATAAGCGTACCTGGCTTAAATAACGCCGTGCCCGGCCAGCCGGGTGCGGCGTTCTGGTTGTGGGGTGGGGTCCGTCACGCCAGCCTGCCGCTCCTGCCTGCTTTGCGCTATACTGTCGGCCGCTTACCGCTGCCTGGCTGGAGAAATTACCATGTACCACGCTATTCGCCCCGCGCTTTTTCGCCTTGCCCCCGAAGCTTCACACACCCTGGCGATGGGGTTGCTGGACACCTTGCATCGCCTGGGAGTGGCCAAGAAATTGGCAGGCGCCAGGGTCGATGACCCGGTAGAACTGATGGGGTTGCGCTTTCCCAACCGAGTGGGCCTGGCGGCCGGGCTGGATAAAAATGCCGATCATCTGGATGCGCTGGGGGGCTTGGGATTTGGCTTTATCGAAGTCGGGACTGTCACCCCCAAGGCGCAGCCGGGCAATCCAAAACCGCGCTTGTTCCGCCTTGCCGATCATGATGCCATCATCAATCGCTTTGGCTTCAATAACAAAGGGGTGACGCATCTGGTCGAGCAGGTCAGGAAAAGCCGTTTTGACGGCATTATCGGCATCAATATCGGCAAGAACCTGAGCACGGCGGTAGAGGATGCGCTGGCTGATTATCTTCTTTGTCTGGACGCTGTGCACGAAGTGGCGGATTACATCGCAGTGAATATTTCCTCACCCAATACGCCGGGACTGAGAACTCTGCAGTTTGGCGAACAGCTGGATGCGTTGCTTGGGCCGATCAGAGCGCGCACCACTGAGCTGGATGATATTCGCCAGCAGCCTGTGCCGCTGTTGATTAAAATTGCACCCGATATGAGTGAAGATGAAATTGCCCTGGTCGCCCAAAGTATTCAACGCAACCAGCTTGACGGTGTGATTGCGACCAATACGACCATTGAGCGTCAGGCGGTAGAGGATGATCCGCAAAGCGATGAGGCCGGTGGACTGTCGGGTAAACCTGTGTTTGACGCCTCCAACCGGGTCATCAGCCAACTGCGCGATCACTTGCCTGCTATACCGATTATCGGGGTAGGGGGGATTGATAGCGGTGAAGCAGCTCGGCAGAAGCTGGAAGCGGGTGCCGATCTGGTTCAGCTATACTCCGGGTTGATCTATCAGGGGCCAGGCCTGATCAATGACTGCGCCGCTGCGCTGTCAGGCACATCAGGCAGCAAAAAGCCTGCCGCTTAGGGGCAGGCTTCAATATTCACAGTGAAAGACCGATTCACTTTTGGTTCAGGTCATCACCATGGGGTTTTTGTGGATGCCGGAAACCCCCGTCATCCCACTCCACTGATCGCCGCGACCCTCACGCCAACCACTCATCCAGTATTCTCGTAAATTAACATCCTGACTGGGGCAGTCATCCCGTGAGCGTCCTGTGACACCTGCTTTATAGCCATGGACATAAGCCCGTTGAAAGCGATCACGTTTTTGTCTTTTCATTGGCTAACCTCGTCTAATGAAAGCCTTTGATGAGAAATGGCAGAAAGCACCATTTCAGGAGCTGGCGGTGATGGGGAGAAAGGTCACGTTGATGATGTAAAGCACTCACGTGCTGAACGCAGCATGCCTGTACTTATGAAATGTCTACCCCAGTGCCATCTGAATGTCGTGAATCAAAAGTGAGCCAAAACCGGACTCTGGATCCCCGACAGTAAACGCATGCATTATTCTGTAGCTACACCTTTATAACTAGACTATGCAGCCTGGGTTTGTCGACCATTAAATTGTCATAAGAGCTACATGGAATTGACATAAATAGTAATATCAGCCCTGAAGCACCGCCGCCAGGCGATGATCACCCTGCTTGATCCGCCATAATCAAGCTTCCAAGATTGAGTAATTATGATAGACCAATACCAAAACGACGTGCTTGACCTGCTGGTTACCTGCCCAAAAGGTATCGAGCAACTGCTGGAAGAAGAACTGGTTCAGCTGGGCGCCACGCCGGGTAAAACCACGGTGGCAGGTATTTATGTCAGCGGCAGCCTGGAAACGGCATATCGCCTGTGCCTGTGGTCACGCTTGGCCAACCGGGTGATTGTCATTCTGCAGCGCGCGTCCATGGTGGATACCGCCGCGCAACTGCTCAGCGCTGTCACTGTGGTGCCTTGGGCCGAGCATATTGCAGCGGGGAAAACCCTGGCGGTCGACTTCCATGGCCGCAGTGAGCATATCCGCCATACGCGTTTTGGTGCCCAGACGGTCAAGGATGGCGTGGTGGACGCCATGACCCTGGCGGGCATCGAGCGACCACAGGTAGATACCAGGTCTCCGGATGTGCGTCTTTACGCTCACCTGCACCGCAACAACCTGACCTTGGGTATCGATCTGTCCGGGGAAAGTCTGCATCGGAGGGGCTATCGCCTTGAGGTGGGGCATGCCCCCCTCAAGGAAAACCTTGCCGCTGCCTTGCTGGTGCGTGCGGGCTGGCAAGCACGAATCAAGGACGGTGAGCCTCTGATTGATCCGCTATGCGGCGCTGGCACCCTGCTGATTGAGGCAGCGCTGATGGCAGCAGATCAGGCGCCTAACCTGAACCGTCGACGCTTTGGGTTTCACGGCTGGGCGTATCATCAGCCAGCGGTGTGGGAACAATTACAGCGTGAAGCCCAGGCGCGCGCCAGCATCGGTCGTAAACGCTGCAGGAATGTACTGTTCGGCTTTGACCAAAGCCCGGCGGCTTTGTCAGCCGCCAAGGCCAACGCTATGCGCGCGGGTATACCTGCGCTGATTAATTTCCATGGCCAGGGCGTTGCCCAGCTTGAGCGCCCGGAAGGCCTGGCATCAGAATCAGGGTTGCTGATCACCAACCCACCCTACGGTGAGCGGCTGGGGGAGTTGCCTGAGCTGGTCGGCCTTTACGCCGCCCTGGGCGAAAAAGCCAAAGCGCTGTTTCCCGGCTGGACGCTGGCTGTGTTTACCGGCAACCCGGATCTTGGTCACCGTCTAGGGCTGAGAGCTCATAAGCAATACGCGTTGAAAAACGGCCCGCTGGATGCCAAGCTGCTGTTGATGGAAATTGGCGCTGACACTGCGTACAGGACCTCCGCCCACAGCGCTGACAGCTACGCCACGTCAACATCAGACGATACGCCCTCACAGGCGGCGGATAGTTCGCCACAGCAAGCATCGTCTGATAACGCACAGATGTTCGCCAACCGTTTGAAGAAGAACCAGAAACGCCTGAAGAAATGGCTCAAGCAAAGCGGTGAAAGCTGCTATCGGCTTTATGATGCCGACATGCCGGAGTTTGCCTTGGCCATTGATGTTTACGCTGACCGGGTGCACGTTCAGGAATATATGCCGCCACGGTCGGTGAATCCGGCCCAGGCTCAGAAGCGCCTGTTCGATGCCCTTGAAGTTCTGCCTCACGCTCTGGAAGTGGATGCCAGTCGGATTTATGTCAAGCAGCGCGAGCGTCAGGCCGGCAAGTCGCAATACCAGAAGCGCGATGCCAGCGGCGAACGTTTCGAGGTGCAGGAAGGGCCTGCAAGGTTATGGGTCAACCTGCGCGACTATCTGGATACCGGGCTGTTTCTGGACCATCGTCCAGTGCGGCGTCTGCTGGGAGAGAGGGCGCAGGGCAAACGTTTTCTTAACCTGTTCTGTTACACCGCTTCCGCCACAGTGCATGCGGCTCTGGGCGGCGCCAGTGACAGCGTCAGTGTTGATATGTCCAATACCTACCTGAGCTGGGCACAGGACAATTTTGCCCTCAATGGGCTTGACCCCAGCCGACACAGAGTCATACGGGATGACTGCTTCAAGTGGCTGGAAACGGCGAGTACCCAGTTTGACCTTATCTTCATGGATCCGCCGACGTTTTCCAACTCGAAGAAAATGCGCGATACCCTGGATATTCAGCGCGATCATCCGCAGTTGGTGCGGCTTGCCATGGCGCGCCTGATGCCTGAAGGCACCCTGGTGTTCTCCAATAATCAGCGGCGTTTCGAGCTGGATAGCACCTTGCGCGAAGAGTTCGCGGTGGAGGATATATCAGCGAAGACCTTTGACCCTGATTTCCAGCGGCGCCATAACCTGCATCATGTTTTCCTGCTCCGCCACAGGGAGTCCTCATGATAGCGCTGACGCTTTACACGACCCTGGGTTGCCATCTGTGCGAGCAGTTGGAGGCCCTGGTGCACCAGCTAGCCAACCAGGCAGTAATGCTGACAGCGGTTGAGATCAGCAATGACGATACCTTGATGGCGCGCTATGCCTCACGCATTCCCGTGCTCGCAGATGCCGAGGGCAAGGAGCTGGATCGAGGTTTTGACGTAGAACGGCTAGCCACCTGGCTTGAAGCGCGTGACTGGCTCGATCGGGCTGCGCTTCAGGCATTGACGTCGCCGCCTGAGCCTGAACCTGCCAAGCTTGCTTATACCCACAATGGCCGCCGCTATCTTGGCTAGATGGCATCCAATAGAGAGAGCTGGCGCATGGCTTCCTGGCCTTCCGGGGAGTCATCGTCCACATCCAGCACCTTGTGAAAGCCACGCGAGGACTGAATGGTGCTCTCGTCGTCAAGCCACATCCGGGCCTGTTCGCGGTTTTCTGCCAATTGGTGTTTGAGGCCGCCGAACTGGGTGCCAATCTGCCCCCAGGCGCGGCTGAAGATCCAGTCGCCAAACATATCCTGATGAATATGCACCAGCACATAGTCATGGTCGGTTTCCCAGCGTACGATCACACCTTGTCCTCTTGTTAATTGCGCCTTGTCTGCCGGTGCCTTGCGCCGCCAAGCGCCCATTGTATAGCCCAAGATGAAAAACGCTATGAAACTTGTCGTTGATGCCAACATCCCCGCCAGTGAGGCCTGCTTTGCCGCGTTTGGCGAGGTGGTCCGCCTGCCGGGCCGCGAGATTACTGCCCGGCATGTCAAGGATGCCGATGCCCTTGTGGTGCGCTCAGTGACCCGAGTCAATCAAGCGCTGCTTGCCGGTAGCCCGGTGCGCTTTGTGGGCACCTGCACCATAGGCACTGACCATATTGATACCGCTTACCTGAAGGCGCATGAAATTGCTTTTTCCAGCGCCCCCGGGTGTAACGCCGAGGCGGTGGTGGATTACGTGCTGGCCAGCCTGTTAACCCTTGCCGAGCGCCAGGGATGGTCATTAGCCCGGCGCTGCGTAGGGGTTGTTGGCGTGGGTAACGTGGGCAGCCGCCTGTTGGCGCGCCTGCAGGGGCTAGGCGTCAAGGTGCTGGCCTGTGATCCGCCACGGGCGGCGCAAGAGGGCAGCGCAGGCTTTGAAACGCTTCACACGCTGATCAGCCAGTGCGACGTGCTGTGCCTGCATACGCCGCTGGTAACAGAGGGGCCCTACAGAACTCACCATCTGCTGGGGGCTTCAGCAATCAACGCCCTCAAACCAGGCAGCATAGTGGTGAACGCGGGGCGCGGTGACTGTATGGATAGTGACGCCCTGGCAAAGCGTCTGACCCAGCAGGCGGATCTTAGTGCTGTGCTCGACGTATGGGAAAACGAACCGGATATTGCTCCGCAACTGCATGCATTGGCCGAACTGGCAACGCCCCATGTGGCGGGCTACAGCCTGGACGGCAAGCTGCGCGGCAGCCTGATGGTGCATCATGCTCTGGCTGAGTACCTGGGTCGCCAAAGCACCTTGACGCTTGGCGATATCTGCCCGTTACCCGCGCTTGGCGAATTGACCTTGCAACAGGCCATACCCAGCGAAGACGCTCTACGCCTTTGTATGCGGGCAGTTTATGACCCGCGCCGGGATCACGACCGCTGGACGCGCGAGATGCAATCGCAAGCGATGGGAAGCGCCTTTGACCATTGCCGCGCCGATTACCCCTTGCGACGTGAGTTCGCCACCCTCAAGGTGCGCTTGTGTGAAAATGCTGGCTCGCTTGCCCCTGGCCTGCGCGCCGCTGGTTTTCATGTCTTGACAGAGACTTGAACATAAAAACGCCCACTTCATTGGGTGGGCGCTGTTATGACGTCATTCAGAAGCGTTAATTACTGCCGGTAGGAAGCTTCCTGTAACGCGCGAATGCGGTCATCCAGTGGCGGGTGGCTGGCAAACAGGCGTTCTACCAACGAGCGGGTCTGCCCCTTGGTGATGGCCATGGCGCGCAGGGTATCCGGCATCTGGTCAGGCAATTCAGTTTCCGATTTCAGCCTTGCCAGAGCACTGACCATGGCGCCCGAACCGGCCAGGCGTGCGCCCGCCTCATCGGCACGATACTCACGAAAGCGAGAGAACCAGGCCACAATGGCCGACGCGGCAATACCGAAAATAATCTCGGCGACCATGACCACGCCAAAATAGCCCATAAAGCCCAGGCCGCCTTCGCCATCTGTGCGGCTTTTCAGGAAACCATCGATCAGGTGTGCCACCACACGAGCAAAGAACATCACAAAGGTGTTGACCACCCCTTGAACCAGCGCCAAGGTGACCATGTCACCATTGGCCACATGGCCAATCTCGTGGGCCAGAACGGCGCGTACTTCATCGGGTTTCATACGGTTAAGTAGCCCGGCCGACACCGCGACCAGGGCGTCATCCTTTTTCCAGCCGGTGGCAAAGGCATTGGATTGCTGCGCCGGGAAGATACCTACTTCCGGTGTCTTGATTCCGGCATCGCGGGCCAGTTCGGCCACCGTATCGACCAGCCATTGTTCGGTGGCGTTGGACGGTTTCTCGATAATGACGGTACCGGTCGAGCGCTTGGCCATCCATTTTGAAATCAACAGCGATATTACCGACCCGGCCATGCCAATGATAAAGCAGAACAGCAGCAAACTGGTGAAGTTGATGCCCTGGCTACGCAGATAACCCTCTACCCCAAACAGGCGTAATGTCAGGCTGGCGACCAACACGACGGCCAGGTTAGTGGCCAGAAACAACACGATTCGCAGCATTATGGAATCTCCTTGGTATAATGAGAAACAGGTCCTGAGATATCGCTTAGATGGGGGAGAAACGAGGAGGTTTCAAATCTCTACCCGCATTTTTATTGATGAATAATGTTTAACAGCTTTTGCTGCCTGGGCCTATTGACGATAGCGGGAGAGAAAATCCGCAAAGCGGTCCAGCGCATTGCCCAGCTGGTCAGCCCAGGGCAGGGTGACGATACGCACATGATCCGGGTCAGGCCAGTTAAAGGCCGTTCCCTGTACCAGCAGGATTTTTTCCTGAAGTAGCAGGTCAAGCACCATCTTCTGGTCATCCTGGATATTGAATACAGCGGGGTCGAGCTTTGGGAAGGCGTAGAGAGCGCCCTTGGGCTTGATGCAGCTGACACCGGGGATGGCATTCAGCTTGTCGAAGGTAATGTCCCGCTGGGCCAGCAAACGTCCGCCGGGCAGAATCAGGTCATTGATCGATTGATAGCCGCCCAGAGCTGTCTGAATGGCGTGTTGGGCCGGCACGTTGGCACACAGACGCATTGAGGCCAGCATGGTCAGCCCCTGGATGAAGTCACTTGAGCGCTGCTTGGCAAGGCCACCGGAAATCGTCATCCAGCCTGAACGGAAACCGGCACAGCGGTAGCTTTTTGACAGCCCGTTCATGGTGATGACCAACTGATCATCCTCGGCGAGTGCCCCTGTAGCGGTGTGTTCTACACCGTCATACAGAATCTTGTCGTAGATTTCATCAGAGAACACCACCAGGTTGTGCTCATGGGCAATCGCCAGCACTTCGCGCACAACGTCCGGCGGGTAGACGGCCCCGGTCGGATTGTTAGGGTTGATCAGCACGATCGCCCGGGTGTGGCTGGTCACCTTGGCGCGAATGTCGTCCATCGCAGGCGCCCATTCTGACTGCTCGTCGCACAGGTAGTGAACGGCGCGGCCACCGGAAAGGTTGGCAGCAGCTGTCCACAATGGATAGTCCGGAGCAGGAATCAGCACCTCGTCGCCGTCATTCAGCAATGCCTGCATGGCCATCACGATCAGCTCGGAAACGCCGTTACCGATATAGATATCTTCAATACCCACACCCGGTATCTGTTTGCGCTGGCACTCCTGCATGACCGCCTTACGGGCAGAGTAGAGCCCCTTGGAATCACAGTACCCCTGGGCAGTCGGCAGGTTGCGCATCACGTCCTGTAAAATTTCTTCAGGCGCCTCGAAGCCAAAGGGGGCAGGGTTGCCAATATTAAGCTTGAGGATGCGCTGGCCTTCCTCTTCCAGGCGCTTGGCGTGATCCAGCACTGGCCCGCGAATGTCATAGCAAACACTGTCAAGCTTGTGTGACTTGCGCAGCACGGGTGGTTGTGAAGTCTGTGTCAGGGTCATGGTGCCTTCCAATAAACGTCGTTACTCCTGGCGTGCAGGCAAGGAATAACCAATAATCGGTAAACAGTGAATTCACTGCATGCACTAGGTCGTTTTTTCCCGGTTATTCAGCTGCATCAGTGCGTTTATCATCTGATTCTTCTTCCGGTGACGGGATGTCGTCGGGTGTTTCCAGCGTGATGCGGCCCAGTTTGCCATCTCTTAGCTCATGCAGCAGCACTTCAGCACCGCGGTGAAGATCGACCTCACCACCGGCTCTCAGTCCGCCGCGGCGGCTAGCGATCTGCTTGAGAATGGCGTGACCATCAAACCCTGCCAGGGCCAGAAAATCTGGACGTTCCGGACCATCGGCCTCAACACTCTGGGGTTCCTGCAGCGATTCAAAGGCAGGCAAGGAAGACAACTTGTAACGGTTTTTCAGTGCCTCCGGGTAGCGTTTTGCCAGTTCAGCGCAGGCGACAATGCCCACATCCGTATATTCAATGGCAGTATCGCGGATGGCACCGCTGGCGGCCAGCCGATAGGCACTTGCCTGATCTTCAATCTTGGGCCAAAGCACTCCGGGCGTATCGACCAAGGCTACTCGACCATCAATACGTACTTTCTGCTGGCGCTTGGTCACTGCTGGCTCATTCCCGGTCTTGGCGATCTTGCGTTTGGCCAGGCCGTTGATCAGCGTTGATTTGCCCACATTGGGGATGCCCATCACCATCACGCGAACATCGCGGTCCAGGCGCACTTCGCCTGCCAGGCCATGGCACAGCGCCGGGATACTTTTGAGTTCCCGGCTGTTGGTTGTGGTGATGGCCAGTGCCCGGGTGTCAGGCTGGCTATCAAAGAAAGTTACCCATTGCCGGGTGCGCTCAGGGTCGGCGAGATCAGCCCGCGAGAGAACCTTCAGCACCGGCTTGTGCCGCGCAAGCTCTGCCAGCATAGGATTGGCGCTGGAGTAGGGCAGGCGGGCATCGAGCACTTCAATGACAACGTCGATTTCGGGCAGCGCTTCCTTGATCTGGCGGCGCGCCTTGTTCATATGACCGGGGAACCAGCCGAGCATGGGTTTCTCCTGAAGGCACAAAAAAGCGAGCCACCATTCTAGCAGAAGGCGCTCGCATTGCCGGATTAACAATTCGCTATGCTACTCAAGCAGGGTGTTATTCGCCAGGATGAAACTCAATGGCTACCGAGTTGATACAATAGCGTAATCCAGTGGTTTCTGCAGGGCCATCCGGAAACACATGCCCCAGGTGGGCATCGCATTTGGCACATACCACCTCGGTTCTCTGCATGCCGTGGCTGTTATCAGTGTGTTCTTCAACACGGTTCGGGCTGAATGGGCGGTCAAAGCTTGGCCAGCCGCACCCGGCATCGAACTTGTGCTCGTTTTCAAACAGCGGCGCGTTGCAGCAAACGCAATGATAGATGCCGTGGGCATTGCTGACATTGTAGTCGCCGCTGAAGGGTGGCTCGGTACCTTTCTCACGGGTGACACGATATTGCTCGGGTGTCAGCTGTTCGCGCCATTGCTCTGCGGATTTTTCCAGTTTCGTCATGTTAGCCTCCTTGAACAGGCAGTATTGCAAAGGATGGCAAAATCCATTTTTCTGTGTTCAGACCCTAGCCTGACAGCATGCGATATCAGTGGCCTGGATACCAGCTGAGATTGATACTTGACACCTATTCATGGGCTGATTATTATACGCGCCACCTCGACGAGGTAATGCAGCGTCCCATTCGTCTAGTGGTCCAGGACACCGCCCTTTCACGGCGGTAACAGGGGTTCGAACCCCCTATGGGACGCCACTTTCCCAGTCAGGTCAGTTGGCATTGCTGTCAGGTTTGCGGGAATAGCTCAGTGGTAGAGCATCGCCTTGCCAAGGCGAGGGTCGGGAGTTCGAATCTCCTTTCCCGCTCCAAGATCTAGCGGCACGGAACGGTAGGCGAGGGTCGTGAGCTGGAACGCCAGCCCGGTCGAATCACCTT
>NZ_VMQS01000021.1 GCF_007625055.1 Halomonas sp. | reverse complement strand
ACGTTTTCTGGAATCTGATGAGGGTCAGGCGGTTTTTGAGGGATGTTCCCGGGTCAGCTGCTTTGCCTGCTGTACCCAATGATCGCGGCTGACGCGCCCCTTGAAGCCATTAAGGTTGGCATCCATCCAGGCCACTTCTGCTTCTGTCCAGCGGGCGATCTGGTCGTAATGGAATACGCCGAGGGCATGACACCGCTGTTCAATCCTTGGCCCAATGCCGAGAATCTGCTTGAGGTCATCGGGTTGGCCGTTTCTTGGTTTCGCCAGCACGGCAGGCTTGAAGCGCTCATCGACCTCTTCGCTGACATCGTCATCGGCGCCGATGAGATTGACGGCCTGTAACGAAGACAGAGCATCCTGCAGTGCAGTGTTCAGGGCATCAAGGTCTCCCTGTAGGGCCGCAAGGGCAGTGTCCGTCTCCGCCAGATGGGCCTGACATGCCCTCAAGGTTTCCTGCTGTCTTGTAACGCCTTGCCTGAGGGCATCGTTGCTGTTGGTTGGCCGATGTTGGCGCCCCCATATCAACCAGCCTGCTATCAGCCCTAGCAGGGTTGCGATGATCAACAGCTCGATCATCTCTGTGACCAGAAATCCCCAATCCTTGAACATTGCCTTTACCCTTTATTATCCAGGTGGCTGCCTGCAGGCGGCCAACAGAGCCTGATGACCCGATACGCTATCGGGCAGTGTCGCGCATTACCTTGTCCAGGGCCTCAAGATCCTCTTGCAGCGCTGCCCGTCGAATGTCTCTTTCGGCCTGCTTCCTCTGGCAATCCTGTAGGGCCTTTTCAAGTTGTATGGCCTGTTTTTCATTGCCAGCGCTGGTCTCCCGGTGGGGTTCCTTATGGCGGCCCCATATCAGCCAGGCAACCAACAGTCCCAGCAGCGCGGCAAGAATAAGCAATATGACCATCTCGATGATCAGAAAACCTTGATCCTGGAGCATTGTGTTTCCCCTTTTCTTGTCACTCTGCGGCCCAGGGCCGAGGACCCTGATGCATGGCGTGTCCGTTCACTTGCGGTCAGACCAGGTAATGGACGTACGCCGGTTGGCAGCGCGGCCTGCCTCGCTATCATTGTCGGCAACAGGTTGGCGCTGGCCATAACCCACGGCATCGAGTGCCTCGCCGGGTATTCCGCGTGACTCGAGTGCCTGCTTGACCGATTGCGCCCGATCAAGGCTGATCGCCTGATTGATGGCCTGGCTGCCGGTATTGTCGGTATGTCCGCCAATTTCAGCCGTGAACCCGGTGCCGTCAACGCAGCGGCTGACGATAGCAGCAAGCTGATTGACGGTATCGATTGCACGCGGTTCGAGCTGTGCAGAACCGGATACAAAAGTAATTCTGCTGGCCTTCAGCAGGGCATCTGACTGGCGTGTGCAGCTCGCCAGGTCCGGTGTGACATCAGGCTGGGCCAGCCCGTACCCATTGAGGAATTGATCAGCGTTACCGGTAGCCGGGTTGTGGCGCAGGGTAGCGTCATCACGCATATCAACACGCGTGAGGGTGGCAAATGTGCCTGGCAGTGTCGCCAGGTGATCAAGCGCGTTACGACGCTGATCGGGTGCCGAGGCGGTGCCGGTCAGGTGAATGCGCGTGTCCTGAATCCGCAGCAGACCGTTTTCCAGTCTGTTCAGTGCCTTGATGCCGGAGGTCGCGGCAATTACCCAGTTCTCGGGGGCGCCCCGGGCAATCGCCAGCGTTTCGCTTCCATCAACCCCTGTATTCTTGATGTGGCCACGCAGGCGCTCATCGGGTAGGTGACCATTAACGGTGGTAACACCCCCTTTACGCGTGGCAAGGAAAAGATAGGGTCTGGCGGTGTCGATCCGGTCAATGGCATCGTGTATTCTGCGTGCCCCCTGGATCTTGTCGAGTGCGCTTAGCAGCGTGGCACGCTCTTCCTCCTGGATGGCCACGCCGGTCACTGTAATGTCTCGTCCTGACACGGCGACCTCTATCTGGTGAGGGGCTTTACTGACAAGGCGCTGCGCCTCGGTGGCTATTCTCTCTTCAATTCCTCTCGCCTGATGGGTGGCTCCCCAAACGGCCAATCCTGCGATGCCCCCCATCAAAACCAGGATACCTGCTAGTGCGCGCATTCCGAGATTCTCCTGTGCCTACGCGCAGGTGTATAACCGTTTGCGCATAAAAGGCATCATCGCACGCGCAGTAACAAAGCAAAACGCAGGAGATCACCCATCAAGCGAAAAGTAACATTGTTATACGTTTCAACGCTTATGGATGGCGGCGGCTCTGGCGAGTTTCTTGAGCCAATAAGGTGGTTTTTTGGTTGCCACTGGCCGGTCGCCTGGAAAGACGACCGGCACTGATTCACTTTTTGCTCAGGCTTTGTCGCCGAGAGCGGCAATATGAGAGGGTAGGCGTTCGTGGCTGCCGTACATGAAGTGGTTGTGCATGCGTTCGGCAAACAGGGCGGCCTCGGGTTCCCGACCCACCGCCATGGCCACTTCACGAATGTGCATGGGCGCCGCACCGCAGCAGACCCCAAGATAATTGACGCCGCTGGCATAGGCATCACGGGCAAAGGCGCCGAGTTCATAGCGGTTGCAGAACAGCGGGTCCAGTGCCGTCGGGAAGGGGCGGCCATGGGGAGACGGGCAGCTGCACCCCTGATGATCAGACAGGTTGAAAAAGGTCGGTTCCTGTTCGGTGGTGCGGAAGGTCACCGGCAGGGCGGCCACGTGGCAGGTGACGGCGTCGCGAATCTGCTGAATCCAGGGCAGCATGGTATCGGGGCCTCTGAAACAGTTCAGGCCCACCACGCTGGCGCCGTTCTGCTCAAGTGCCAGGCAGGTTTCGACAATACCCGGCCCGTCCATCATGCGGTTTTCGGCCATGGGGGCCAGGGTGATCACCGCCGGTAAGCCCTTGGCCCGAATGGCTTCCAGGGCCGCCTGGGCTTCATCGGCGTAATAGAAGGTTTCACCGATAATAAAGTCAGCGCCTTCCTCGGCGGCCCACTGCACCATTTCATCAAACATGGCGCGAACGTTCTGCTGGGAAACGGCGTCTTCAGGGTCCCAGATGTTGCTGTTGGAAATGTTGCCGGCCATCAGGTTGCCTTCCTGGTCATCGGCCACCTTGCGGGCAATTTTTAGCGCTGCCCGGTTAAGAGGCTCCAGCTTGTCTTCCTTGCCGATCACGCGCAGTTTTTCGCGGTGGCCGTTATAGGTGAAGGCCTGGACGATATCGGAGCCGGCGTGCTGGAAATCACGGTGCAGGGCTTCCAGGGCGTCCGGGCGTAGCAGGGCCACCTCAGGCACGAACTCGCCAGCAGAAAGATAGCCGCGCCGTTCCAGCTCAAACAGAAAGCCTTCCGCGCAGATCAGCGGCCCTTGATCGAGTCGTTGAGTAATAAGGTCGTTCGCCATGAAGAAATGCCTCTAGGGTGTTCCGGGGTTATCGAGGAATTATTCTGACAGCCCGATATCCGCCGTGACCAATGAAGGTTTCACCCTTTAATAATGAATAGAATTCATTTTATTGGCTTGGCCATGGAAAACTATCAATAATGGCGCGGTCAAATCAGGGAGGCTTTTCGTCACCGGCGAGCGCTTTACTACCGAAGGCCAAGGTAGGTGAGATAGAGTGTGAACTGTGAACACAGATTTCACGGCGATCAGTGGCACGATCGCGTGATGTCTCCCCTGTAAGTGAGGTTAAGTAATGAACCGATATCGCGTCATAATCGAGCAGTCCAGCACCAAGCAGGCAGTGGTGAAGGTGATTGAGGCTTTTAACTCGGAAAGCGCCTGGGCGAATGCGGGGGGCATTGCCGATGCCCTGTCGTGCGAGCATGGGGACGAGTTTGAAGTGGTGAATGTGTATCCTGATTTCAGCGCCCGAAAACCGGGCTGAAGGAGGGGGCTGGCGCGCCTGATCGTCAAGGCCCTCAGACGGCAGAAGGCACGTCATCCTCTCTGGGCCATGGCCGCTGCAAATTCACGTTGATAGGCTGCCCTGTGCTCTGCCGGGTTGGCGGGAAAGCGCCCCAGGGCCACGGCAAGTTCGAAAAAACCGGCGCCGGGCAGGTCACCACGGCGACTGACCACCAGGGTGGCCAGCATTGGCCTACCGGCGGCCACGTCCTCCTGCATCAGTGTCTCAAGTGCTACTGCCACGCGTCGAATCGTACGCGGCGGTGACAGGCCAAGTGCCTCGGCGGCCTGCTGGTAGGTAATGGGCAGCGCCTGAGGTGGTAGCCCGTTGAGATAATGACGTAGGCGAAGGTTCAGGTCGCTATCCGCCGGCATTTTGCCCTCCTTGTGTTCTAGTACCACCAGTTATTTAAGGATAATCAGCGTCGCCAGGCCCAGAAAGGACAGGAAGCCGACAATATCGGTCACCGTGGTCAGGATGACCGCGCCGGATAGGGCGGGGTCGATTTTCAGGCGCCGCAAGATCAGAGGTATCAATACGCCGGCCAGGTTGGACAGGCTCATATTGATAAAAATGGCCAGGGTGATAACCAGGGTAATCATGGGGTTATCAAACCAGAGCTGGGAAATCGCTCCGACGACGAGTGCCCAGATCAAGCCATTGATCATGCCTACCCACATTTCCTTGTTGTACAGCCAGCGCTTGTTGTTGCCGGCCAGCTGGCCTAGCGCCAGGCCGCGGATAACCACCGTCAACGTCTGGCTGCCGGCAATGCCGCCCATGCTGGCTACCACCGGCATCAGAATGGCCAATGCGACGATCTGATCAAGCACCTCGGTAAACTGGCCAATCACTGTGGCTGCCAGGAAGGCTGTCAGCAGATTGATCCCCAGCCAGATACCGCGGCTTCTGGCACTGCGCATGATGGGGGTAAACACTTCCTCTTCATCACTGACGCCGGACATGTGTTTAAGGGTCATATCCGCATCGTCCTGGGTAATTTCCAGCACGTCGGCGACGTTCAATTGCCCGACGAGGATGCCTTCCCTGTTGCAGACAGGCACAAACGCCAGTTCCTTCGAGCGTAATATCGAGGCCGCTTCGTTTACCTTCATCTGGTCGCTCAAGGTAAAGGGCTCGTCCATATAGTGATCAATCACGGCTTCCTGAGGCTGTTTGATCAGGTCAATCAGGGTCAGGGTGCCGAGTAGGCGCTTGTCCTTGTCAGTCACCATGATCTGCTGGGATTCATCATCAAGCAGGTGATGAATGCGGATATAGCGCTGCACGGCTTCAAGCGAGACGCCCTGTTTGACGTTAACCGTTTCAGGGTCCATGTAGCGCCCCACCACATCTTCTTCATAGGTATGCAGATACTCAACCTGGGCGCGAATGCCTTCATCCAGGCTGGCATAGACGCTGGTTCTGATGTCGTCGTCAGCCACGTCAAGGACTTCAGCAACGTCCTGAGCATCCAGGCCTTTGACAATCTGGCCGATGTCGTCAGCGGATAAAGGCTCGATGAAATCAGCGCGGATGTCTTCATCCACTTCGGCCAGCACTTCGCCGACCACGGCCTCTGGCACAAACTCCCAGAGCAGGTCGCGTGTCTTGCCCGGAAAGGATTCAAGGGTACGAACAATGTCCTGAACATCCATGCCCGCCAGAAGATCGTCGATACCTGATCCATCAGACGTCTCAAGTAACCGTTGAAGCTGCAGGAGTTGCTCTTCTGTCTGGTTGTAAGGTGTATCGTCGCGCATGGCAGCATCCTTGTAGCAGGGATGGTGTTCTAAAAACCCGGTTTCAGAAAACCGGGTTCAGTAGAGACCGATTGTAAACGGTTAAGATGACAAAATGTTTGGGGTGGCCTGAAAATTGCCGGTAACTAACGTGTACGACTGACCTTTGGTTGGCGTATTGATTCCGGCTGGGGGCTTGATTCTTGCATTGCTCATTGCGAATGTCGCTGAGAGAATGCGACCTGGTATCAGGACGACCCTCTGGTATTACGATCACCGGAAGGAGTACCCGCAATGAGAGCCTTGTCGAGCATGGGATTTGCCTTATTCGGTGCGGCATTGGTGGCCATCAGTTATGGTCTGGCACGTTTTGCCTTCGGGCTTTTTGTGCCCTCGATCAGTGCAGAACTTGATCTATCAGCCTACCTGGTGGGTATCATCGGTGCGTTGCCTTTTATCAGCTTTGTGCTGGCGACCGTCGTCGCGCCGTTTGCAGCCAATCTCATGGGGGCACGTTATCTGGCGGTGCTGTCCGGTTTCCTGGGGGTGGTTGGCCTGGGCCTGATCAGTGAATCGGTGAATGCCATCATGCTGGGCGTTGGCGTGTTTGTCTGCGGTATCTGCACCGGTTTGATGATGCCTGCCCTGACCGCCGCCATGCAGTCCGTGGTCAGCCGGAGCATGCATGGACGGGTCAGCTCGATCATGAATGCCGGGACCAGCATCGGCATCATGGTGGCAGTGCCGACGGTTGTTTTCCTGTCTGATGCCTGGCGGATCACCTATGAAGGCTTTGCGTTTCTGGCCCTTCTTGGGGTCGTGGCGGCCTGGTACTTCATTCCTTCGGTTTCAAGGGTCATACCCGCGAACGCTGCGCCGCCCCCCAGTCTGACACGATCGCAGTGGTCGCGCCTGATCCGGCTGACCCTGTTTGCCTTTGCCATGGGGTTTGTTTCGGCACCCTACTGGCTGTTTGCGCCGGATCTGGCGGTCAACCTGGGGGCTCTGGCCTCTAATCATACCGGTTGGCTGTGGTTTGCCGCTGGCCTTGCCGGCTTGGGGGGCGCTGTCGTCAGTGACCTGGCTGACCGTAACAACCCACCCATCACTCAGGCCCTGATGTTGATGATGCTGGCATCCAGCCTGGTACTGCTGGCAGCCAGCCCCGGCAATCTGGGGCTGGCAATATTCTCGGCGCTGGTGTTTGGCCTGGCCTATATGAGCCTGACCGGCCTTTATCTAATGACCGGTATCCGCCTGCTGCCGGGGCGGTTATCAATTGGCCCTGTCTTGCCCTTCATGGCCTGTGCGTTAGGGCAGGCAGCCGGATCTCCGGTTATCGGTATGCTGGTGGAAAATGTCGGTTATGCCGAAGCCTTTTCGATTTTCGCTACCGCCGGCATTCTGGTGGCGGTGCTGTCGCCGATATATCCCGGGCATATCGACTACTTTGCGGACTGGACAGAGAGCATCACCGAGAGCGAGGAAGCGGTAGCCGATACGGAAGAACCGGAAGAGCCGCAGCCGGAGGATACGGGTCTCCAGGCCGCCTATGATCATCAGTTGGTGGATGAGGAAGGGGCACCGCTGGACCCCGACCCTGACCCTGTTCAGGAGGAGGAAGACTCAGAAGAAACTGAGCTGGAAACTGAATCGGAATCCGAGTCTCAGTCCGATAAGTCGGACAGTCGTTAAAGATGATCTGACGGTTCCAACCGCTGGACCCCCAGGCAGAAGGGGCCAGCGGTTCGGTCAGCAATCAGAAAACCGAGCTGGGTAATGCTGTCTGCCTCCAGGGGTGGGGCGTCGGTGAGCAAGCTGCCCCGCCTGATAGCGTCAAACGCCTGCCAGGGAAAACTCAGGGTTGCCCATTCATCGGCTGGCGGCGTCATGATCACCCGGTAAGCACAGGCGTCACTTAACTGTCTGCTTTTCAGGCGCAGCTGGTAGGCACGGCCGTCACCCTTGACGGTCAGGCGAATACCGGCTGCCCGGGTAAGGCTAACCTCAAATTCATCAGGTTGGCGGCGCACAGAAGCAAACCCCCCGCCGTTTTCCAGTGATACCTCTCCGTGAAACCAGCCGCAGCCCTCGTTCACGCTGAAGGTGCTCTGCGAAACACCGCCCATGACTCCGTCATCGACCGCGAACCAGCGATGCTGCTCGTCGGCTGTTTTAAATATAAGTGCCATGATGGCTGCTCCTTTGGTGTTGGCGGCATAAGGCCCCCTTCGGGCGCTTGGGTGAACAAGACGCCACTGTGGCCGGCTAAAACAGCATGAGATAACACCGGGAGGGCGTAAATCAAGCGTGGCTTACCCTATAGCCTTGAGAAGGGTTTTTTGCATGATGAGTGAACAATCACTACCGCTGCCTAGCTTGGCGCGACCGATAACTGATCTTTACGAGGAACACACCGCCGAGCTCACCGTGATTGTCGTGCATGAAGTTGGCAAGATAATGTTTGTTGGTTTTCCCCCAGTCGTTAATGGTGGGAAGTTTTTTTGTGGTCGTTGCGTTCAGGCGTGAAATGCCCAGGTGTCTGAATAGACGATAAGGCAGCGGACCTTTAGGGTAAAAGGTATCCGCGATCTGGAGCCGTATGATGCGCATTGCTACCTTGGGTCCTTCAGCCAGTAATCACGCCCTGGTGACCAGGCGCTACTTGAACACCCATGCGCCCAGGCATGGGAAGGTGGTGCTGATGCCAACCTTCAAGGAGGCCTTCGAGGCGCTCCTGAACGGAGACGTGGAACGGGTGTTGCAGTGTACGGCACACCCCCAGCATGGCGAATGCGTCGGCCGCTACATGCACCGACTGTTTCCGGTAGATGCCTTTATTGCCGGCAGCCAACCGCTGGCCATATTGGCTCGGGCCGAGGTGGCTGAACCGCATACCCTGGGGTTGCAGCCGGCCACCCGATACTACGCGGATCTCTCTACGTATACTGAACTCATTGAACAGCCGACGATTGTCAGCGTGGCAGAAGGTCTACTGGCCGGTGAGCTGGATGCAGGGATCTGTGCTCTGGACCTGCTGACCGCTCACCCCGAAAGCCTGCGCTTGGTCAAAAATCTTGGGCCCGCCCTGGATATCTGGGCGGTATTTGGCCGTACACCACTGCCTGATAACGACCCCAGGGTCTACTAGGGCTGTTGACGTTTCATTGCGACCCGCGTTGCCGCGCCAAAGAGCCTCTGTCGCGGCCGTGATAAAATGTCTATAGGCCCTAAATCACATCGTAAAAATTAGCAGCGCCCCCACCACCAACAGCAAGGCTCTCAGCCAGGCTCGTCTACGGGCGATGACAGCAAACGAGATGGCTGTTAAACCCAGGGCAATCTTCATGGCATCGAATACGGCCCAACCCGGATTGTCGGCCAAGCGGATAATCTCCGGGTTGGCGACCATGGCTAGGGGAATGATGTAGAGTCCGATGCCCAGCGCCATGGCCTTCAAGGCCACCTTGAGCCAGTTTTCACCCACCATGCCGGCTGCAATAAAGACCCCACCGCATACAGGCGGTGTTATGGTCGAAAGCAGTGCAAACCAGAACACGAACAGGTGTGCCAGCAGTGGCTCCAGCCCCAGCGCCGTCAGTGCAGGGCCTGCCACCGAAACGCAGATGACATAGGCCGCAGTGGTGGGCACTTCCATGCCCAGCACCAGGCATGCCAGAGCGGTCAGCAGCAGTGCGGGCCAGAGCATCTCTCCTGACAAGGCAAGAATCCCTGAGGTAATTTTGACTCCCAGGCCGGTCAATGCCAACACCCCGATGACCAGCGATGCGCAGATGATGATCGCCCCTATCATGGCAACCTGCCTGCCGGCGGTTACCAGCGCCTCTGCCAGACGAGAGGCAAAGCCGTGCAAGGAGAAACTCAAAGTGACATCGAAGAAGAGCAGCAACATGCCTGCAAAAATGGCAATGCTGGCGGCGTATTGAGGGGTATAGCCGCCGAGGAAAATCCGTTCGAGCAGAATGATGAAGGGCACTGCAAAAAACAGGGATGTAATCAGCGTTTCCTTACCGCTGGGCTGCTCACTGGCAGCCATGGGACGCAGGTCATGTCGGGTGGCATAGGCATTGATACCCACCCAGACAGTGACAAAGTAGAGAATCGCCGGCAGCAGGGCCGCTGCCATGATCTGGGTATAGGGGGTTCCGGTCAGTTCGACCATCACGAAGGCACCGGCTCCCATGAGGGGGGGCATGATCTGACCACCGGATGATGCTACGGCTTCCACGGCCCCAGCGAGCGATTTCGGGTAACCAAGCCGGGTCATAGTGGGGATCGTGATTGCCCCAGTGGATGCCACATTCGCAGACGCAGAGCCTGAAATTGAGCCCATCAGTGCCGATGAAATCACCGACACCTTAGCCGCTCCACCCGTCAGTCGGCCGGCACAGGCGCTGGCCATGTTCATGAAGCCACGGCCGGCTTCACCGGCATTGAGTACGGCACCAAAGATGACAAAGATGGCGACCACACCCACGCTGACCCCGGTGAGTTTGCCCCATAATCCACCTTCGGCAATGGTCAGGGTGCCGACAAAACTTTGCATGGGTAGCCCTGGATGCCCGAACTGGCCAGGAATATGTTCCCCCAGAAGGCCATATGCCAGTGCCAGCAGGGCCACCATGGGCAGCGGCCAACCGATAGCGCGCCGGGCGGTTTCCAAGGCCAGCAGGATCAGGAAGATGCCGATGGCCATTTGCAGGTCGCCATGGATAAAACCGTACTGGTTGGCCAGCATGGAAGCATTGAACGCGATATAACCGCAGGCCGCCACTCCCGACAGGGTCAATATCCAGCCACTGATACGCTGGAAAGGAGTGTGCGCCGCCAGAATCAGAATCCAAGGTAAGGCCAGTGCCATGTGGATTGGGCGGCTGATCAGCGCGGGCGTCAGCCCGTAGAAAATCAGCCCGATATGAAAAACGACGCTGACGGTGCCAAGTGCCACCCAGAATGGATGAACACGAGAATCAGATGGCAGCATGGTGGGTAGCTACTGTGATAATCATCGGGAAGATAATGAGAGGGCACCGGTGGTAGCGCGCCCATCATGCATTCTGCATTTGGCCAGGAGCCGTCCGTTTACCCTTTGATCAGAGAACAACGGCTGCCTGGCCGGATCAGCTAATAAGGCTAGCGTAGGCGATCAGGGATCTCGATACCTGCTTCATCATAATAGCGAACGGCGCCTGGGTGTAGCGTCCCGGCAATGTTGTCGATCATGTCATGGGTGATGCCGCCCCACCAGGCGGTTTCCTCGGCCATAGCCTCGCGGCGCTCCCAGAAGGTGCGGGTCAGGGTATAAGCCGCGTCAGCGTCCATGTCAGTGGTGGTATAGGCGATGACAGGTAAGGAGGTGGTTTCGACATCCTGATCAATACCTGCGTAGCTTCCGGCTGGAATCGTCTGGCGAGCAGCCCCGGTCTGTTCAATCTGATCACCTGTGAGGCTGACCAGGCTTATAGGCATACTGGCGGCAGTTTCGATCACATTGGGTGTCGGGAAGGAGCTGGCGGTAACGAAGGCATCAATCTGGCCATTTTTTAGAGCGTCCGGACCACTGCCGATTTCCGCATTAGCGATACGCACCTTGTCGGTCATATCGAACAGATCAAGATAGCGCTCCGCCTCACGGGCGCCAAAGGTCCCGCGTCCGATCAGGATATCCTTGTCTTCCAGCGCCTCCAGGCCGACCACACCGTCATCACTGGCCAGCACAAAATGCATGGTGATTGCCGGAATCGGGAAAAGACCACGAATTTCTTCAAAGCGCGGACTGGGACGTTCTGCAAAGGGACCTTCTCCTGCTGCCGCGCGTGTCACCAGAGCTGGTGGTGTGGTGAACACATAATTACCCTGGCGAGCGACCACTTCCATCACGTTCTGAACCGAGCCCTGACTCTCTTCCAGGGTCAGCACCATATCATCGTCTGTTCCCGTCCTAATCGCTTCCGAAAGCTCAACCCCCATCTGGTAATAGGCGGTGCCGGCCGAGGCAGACTTATAGGTAACACGGGTTTCCGCCTGGGCTGAAAGTACCCCGGCACCCAGAATGAAAGCGGTTGCCGATACCAGCAGGGTGCGGGCAAAGCGTCGGTTGTTCGGTAACATTGTTTTCTCCTTGAGAGCGCCCATTCGCATTGGCTGGACGGCGTTGTTGTTCTTCTGGAAACCGCTCATGGAACAGAGTTTACCTTGAGCGACACTTCACTATAAAAGTAAGTGTTGATCCCTGCAATTGTGCCAAGGCGATGAGTAAAGGTGCTTGACAGGCGCGGGCAGGAGGGTGGCCATCAGGTCAGCCCGAGCAGCGCCTGAGCGAGCTTGGTATCGTCATAGAGGTGGGCGTCACCGGTTTCGTTAGCCAGGTCCGTATCCAGCAGTTGGGCACCCATCTCGTCACTGATGCGGTTGCGCTGATCGCGTGAGACCTTGAGCAAGCGGGAATCAAATAGCACAAAGTCGATGGCGCCTCGCGCGTTATGCCTGACGGGTGTCTTGGCCGCCGGTTTGCCTGTCAGGTGCTGGTTCAGTACCTCAACCTGATCCGCCAGCGTCATGCCAAGTGTCTCCAGGTCGGTGCCCAGGCTGGGTACATAAACTCTGGGTGACGGGTTTTTATGCAAGGCCTTGGTGACGCCCTTGGGCAGCAGGTTGGCGATAATGCTGCTGTAAAAACTGCCCGGTGGAAACACCAGCAGCTCGGCAGAATCAATCAGTGTCAGGGTTTCCTTGCAGACCCTGGAAGCATCCAGGGTATCAATATCATCGGCTTCCCCGGTGAGCTTGATGGCGCGGATCGGGGAATCGATACAGGCGGTTTCCTTACCGGTAAAATTATGCTGACCGGTAATCGTGCGGCCATTCTCTAGCTCGACTTCCAGTTGCAGGTCAACGTCGGTGGTGGTGCGGACCGTGCCGCGTGTCTTGATCAGCTGGCCGAACAGGAAAGCAATCGGGTCCAGCGAGCGGTTGTGGATCAGGTAGCCACCCGTCAGGATCAGGTTGCCTACGCTGGCGCCGGCGAGATCAAAATCTGTCGGCATCTGCTGGCTGAAGGCGGCAAGGTAGCTTTGAATCAGAGATCGCATGGGTTCGGCAATCGCCTTGATCAGCGGATGTTTGGCATTGACCAGATCCAGCAGGTCTTGCTCAAGCGCCGACCCGTTCAGGCGATGGGAAAACAGGGCGGCCACGTCCGGGTGGCCGGTCACCGAATCATCTGCCAGCGACAGCAAGCGCGCACGCAGGTCGCCCACTGCCGGCATGGCAAAGGCCCGGCGCAGCTCGGCAGAGCTGCCTCCGGAGTCAAAAGGAGTGACAAGGTGAATGGAATTGTGGGTGTAGTCCGTCAATATTTCGGAGAAGCGCCGTAAGGCAGTACCGCCACTGAAGAAAAGCAGTTTTGGCCCAAGCTCGGGTGCCTTGCGGTATCTGGCCAGACGCAGCGCCTGGCCCCGAGCGGGGTCGCGGGGTATCTGAAGGCACAGGGGCTGTTGTTGGCTTTTTTTCATCCGGTGTCCTTTCAGGTCGTTGAGGGCTTATCCAAATCATTGAAATTTAAGAAAGTTGTAACACACAGGAATGAGAAAATTACTTATAGTATCATCGTTGTCCCTATGGCACTTGTACGGTGAGGCTGGCTATCAACACGACCATACTGGAGCATTTTTATTTTCTCCGATTCGAAGTTGAAAATCACTTTGATTTAGTTGAAGTTTATGTGACTCAACCCAAAGGGGCCGTGGCACAGCGTCTGATTGATCGAAAAGGTTACCGGAGCACCCTGCTGGAAAAGGTCGAACTTGCGGTAGCGATGGATGTGCATAGGCGTAAGGTGGCTGGTACCGGGTTCCAACAATCCAAATCTCTGGAACGTCTGGCCAGTCTGCTTGACCAGTTGGGCCATGCCTGCCTGGAAGTGACCGATATCAGGTCGTTGGAAAAACTGTCGAATAAGGATCTGAAGGGCGATCTCAAGGATGATCTGAAGGGCAATCTGAAGGCTTACGCCAAGGTGATCCGATCAATTGGTAAATCGCTCAAGCTGGTGACCATCAAGCTGGATAACGCCAATACCCGTCAAGGACTCAAGATAGGTCGCCGGATTCCCAAGCTGCTCGCCCGCCTGCCGGAAACGTCCAGCACCGGTGCCTGTGCGGTGCTGGATTTCCAGATTCGGCGCATGGTGTATCTGCTATCGGCGCTGGCAGATGCCTTGCTGGCGGCCAACTTTGGCCCTGCGGTGCGGCTGCAGAACTACAAGCAGCTCAGGCAGGCGGCACACGCCATGGCCGATCAGGACGCCGGTTTCAGCGTCGAGCGTCTGGCACTGACCCGCAGTGGCAGTACCATTGCCACCCTCAAGGCGGAGCATGCTGACTCGGGTGAGGTCATGGCGGTCTACAAGGAGGGCCAGAGCAAGAAGGTGATTGAAGAGCTCTCCGGCGTGGACCAGTGGAACGAGGTCTACCCCAAGGTGGCGCCAACGGTGCTTTCCCACCATGTTGAAAAAGGCGATAAGTTGAGCTCCATGGTGATTGAGCACCTGCCCGGGCATACGCTTGAATCGCTGCTGTTGAACCATCAATGGGACGCCGCCCGTCAGCTGACCGATAAGCTGCAGAAAACCCTGAGAAAGATCTGGAAAAGTTCACGCACCGCTGAAACGGCACAACCTGGTTATATGCAGCAGCTGCGTAAACGCCTGCCGGAAAGTCAGCATACCCATCCTGGTCTGTTCAATGAAGGTCAGCGCATCTGCGGGCTGTCGCGCCCAAGCTTTGACCAGCTGATTGACCACGTTGGCAGCCTGGAAAAACAGCTGAAAGCGCCGTTTTCCGTATTGATTCACGGTGATTTCAACGTAGATAACATCATTTATGACGATATCAAGGACCGCATCTACTTTATCGACCTGCACCGCGCGTCGTATTCGGATTATGTCCAGGACCTGTCCGTTCTGATGGTATCGATCTATCGACTGCCGATTCTGGATGCCGCCCCCAGGGCTGAGCTGATGGGCCTGATCCACCAGCTGTATCAGTTTGCCCGGCGGTTTGCCAAGAGCAACAAGGACACAGGGTTTGATGCGCGTCTGGCGATTGCCCTGGGGCGCTCGTTTGCCACCTCCACTCGCTTTATCTACGACAGGCAGTTTGCCAGTGCGTTGGCGCTCAGAGCCAGCTATCTGCTGGAAGCAATCACCCTGGTGAACCCCCACGCCCTTGATACCTACCAGCTTCCCCTTGAGGATATTTTCCATGATTGATAAGCGGATTGCCGTCATCGGAACGCCGGGGAAATGGTCGACCGATATCCTGGCCGACCACCTGGAGGCGCGTACCGGCTATCGCTGCGTAGTGGATATGGCCGAGGTCGTCCTGGAACTTGAGACGGGCAAGTTACGCTATGGCGATATGCTGCTCAATGAACTGGATGGCGTCATCATCAAAAAGGTCAGTGAGACCTATTCACCGGCTGCCGATGACCGGATCCGCATGCTGGGGAGTCTGGAAGCCGATGGCGTGCGCTGCTTCAGCCGCCCGGAACAGATAAGCCGACTGATCAACCGCCTTGAGGGCACCGCCGCGCTGGCGTCGGGCAATGTCAGCCTGCCGCCCACTCGGGTAACTGAAAACACCGATGAAGCGCTGGAAGCGGTCAGGGAATTCGGCAAGGCGATTCTCAAGCCGCTGTATTCCACCAAGGCCCGCGGCATGGTGGTATTGGATGGCGCCAATGATGAATCGACCAATCGGCGCAAACTGGAGGCTTTCAAAGACAGTCACGGGCTTTTTTACCTGCAGAAATTTGTCAATCTGGGCGGTCAGGACCTGGGCATGGTGTTTATCGGCGGCGAGTACCTGTGTACCTATGCACGGGTGAGCGGCGCCAATACCTGGAACACCACCATTCATAGTGGGGGCAAGTACCAGGCCTATCATGCCGGCCCGGAACTGATTGCGCTTGGCCGTCAGGCACAGGCCTGTTTTGAGCTGAGCTTCACCACTGTGGATATCGCCCTGACCGATGAAGGGCCTGTGGTGTTCGAAGTTTCCGCTTTTGGCGGTTTCAGCGGGGCGCTCAAGGGCTGCGGCCTGGATGCCGCCGGAACCCTGTGTGATTACGTGCTTGCCGAACTGCAGGCTGATAACCGGGAGCCCGCCTGATGACCCTCAATCCTGTCGCCCCTGATTACCTGTCCATGGCCAGCCTTACGGCCAACTGCACGGCGCATCGGTTACTGGCGTTTCAGGGGCTGAACATCCAGATATGGGCAGACAATCCTCAAACGCTTACGTTACTTGACCAGTATTATTCAGGTTTGACCGCCAGTACTGTGCGTCACGACCAGCCGTTGCTAAGCGTGTTTCTGATCGATCAGGCGGTTAACACCCAAGGCATGGAGTGGACACCGGTCACGCGCCATAAACCCGGCCCTAATGGTCTGAAAGAGGCTTACCGGGATGCGCCTGAGGGCCGCTGGATTCATAAAGTCCGCACCGGCATGGTATTTCTCCAGACCCTCGACACTCCGCTTGCCATGGGTGATCTGAATCGGCATTTCTCTCAGGTCGTCAATTTTATCAACAACCAGTTTCTCAATGTTCAGCAGCGCCGCGGTTATCTGCTGGGGCACGCCGCCGCTTTTACAGTTGATGGTCAGGCAACGGCCATTGCGGCCAGTTCAGGGGGCGGCAAGTCGACCCTGATGCTGAAAGCCCTGGAAAAAACCGGCGTTCGCTTTCTGTCCAATGACCGTATCCTGTTCAGATCGCAGCCCGAAGCAACCGTCACCGAGGTGCTGGGCGTAGCCAAACACCCTCGGGTGAACCCGGGCACCCTGGTCAGCTCTCCGCGGCTCGCCAGTCTGTTGAGCCCGGCTGAGAGTGAACGCTATCGACGGATGCCTGCCGCGCAACTCTGGGACGTTGAGCACAAACATGATGTCCTGATTCCAGCGCTTTATGGGGAGGGTAAAGCGGCACTGTCAAGCAAGCTGGGCACGCTGGTATTGCTTGACTGGTCGCTGTCTTCCGCCATGCCCACCGGGCTAAGCCGCGTGGAGATTGAGCAAACGCCTGAGGCGCTGGAAGGTCTGCGTAAAAGTTCGGGGCCGTTTTTTCAATCTGACGATGGCCACTTTCCCCCTGAACAGGCACCTTCCTGTGACGTTTACGCCCGTCAGCTGGCCGGTGTAAAGGTATTACGTCTGACCGGTGGAGTGGACTTCGACCGCGCCATCGAGCTGCTTGAGGCAGAAGGCCTGCTGGCATGAGTGTGCAGCGACTGGCGCTGGTTCGTCACGGTGATTATGCCCAGCGGGCGGAGACGCCCAGTGCGCTGCAGCCTTACCCACTGACGGCGAAAGGCGAGGCCGAGGTCAGAACACAAGCTCGAGCGTTCGGCGACTGGCTGGCCGCGTCAGGATTGCAGTTAGATAGCGACATTCACTGCTCGACGCTGTTAAGAGCCTGGCAGACAGCGGATATCTTTCGCCAGGAACTGGCCTCTTTGTTTACCGAGCCGGCGTCCGTCAGCAGCTTTTCTGCCCTGTGTGAGCGCAGCGTGGGGTCTGTGGCCAATCTCAGCGTTGGTGAAATCGAACGTATTGTCGCCCAGGACCCACGCCTGGCGCCTTTGCCCGAAGGCTGGAAATCCGCCAGCCACTTCAGGTTACCCTTTGAGGGGGCCGAGTCATTGCTGGCGGCCGGCGAGCGGGTTGCCCGCCATCTACAGGGGTTGCCTTCAGCCGCCGATGGCCACGTTCGGTTGATCGTGGGCCACGGTGCCTCTATCCGCCATGCCTGCTATCATCTGGATGTCATCTCTTTCAGCGATATTAAACGGTTGAGCATGTTTCACGGTCATCCGGTCGTTTTTGAAAGACAAGCCGACGGCTGGAGTCGGCTTTATGGCAACTGGAAACACCGTCAGGCGGCGGACCCTCTCGACTAGAAGATGATGGCGACCATGACAGCATTCAATCTTATTCCACAGGTCAGCAGGCATTCCTATCACAATGCTGTGCTGAGCCAGCTGCCAACCGAGTGGGCGCCCTGGCCGGATGACCCGACATCCGTCAACCATGATGATGCGTTAGCCGCTTTTCAGCGTCGCGCGCAGAAAAAGCGTTTTAACTGGCCTGCCAAACCGGTAGTGTTTATCTCCGATGCCCACGCCGATGCTGAAGCTTTTGAAGCGTCACTGTTAGCCGCTGGGGTCATCGAGCGTGACGGTGTCCAGCTGTGTGAATATGAACTGACCCGATTCGGCAAGCAGGCCGAAATCATCGTGGGCGGTGACTGCCTGGATAAAGGGCCCAGCAATCTGATGCTGTTGCGCAGCCTGGCGCACCTCTACCGCCTAAAGGCCAATGTCACCCTGCTGGCCGGTAATCATGATCTGCGCCTGCTGATGGGTCTGCTATCGCTGAAACGCGACACCGATACCGGCAGCCAGCACCTGTTTGTGCGTATGGGCAAGAAGGTCATTCCGCTGTTCAAGGAGGTCTTTGATCAGTACCTGGCGGATAGCCAATGGGACAGGGACATACCCGATGAAGACGCTTGCCGAAAGGCGCTGTTTCCCAGTGATGCCTGGTTTGAAAATTTTCCTTTCTACGCAGCGGGTTTTCTGACGCCAGAAGGCATTGACCGTGAAATCAGCAAGATGCGCAAAAAAGCCGAGAGCTTTGAGAGCCATTGCGCCAAAAAAGGGCTTTCTCTGCAGCAGGTATATGCGGCGGCCATGAAATGCCGCTCCCTGTTTCTCAAACCCTCTGGTGAGTTTGGCTGGTTTTTCCGCCGCATGCAGCTGGTTAAAAAACGCGGTTCCTTTCTGTTTTTGCATGCAGGCCTGGATGACAATATGGCAGAACTGCTGGCCAATCATGGCATCAAGCATGCCAACCAGGCATTCAAAAAGAACCTGATGAGCCAGAACCTGTTCAGCTTCTACTATGGCTCGCTGGCCAATACCTTCAGAACCAAATATCGCAAGGCTGATCTGCCGCTGACCCGTCACGGCGCCAAAGTGGCCAGAAAGGCCGGTATTCAGGTGCTGGTGCACGGGCATATCAATCAGCACGCCGGCCAGCGCGTTTCGCTCAAGAATGATCTGATTCATATCGAGGCCGACATCACCCTGGATGCCAACTCGCGCAAAAGCGAAGGGCTTGAGGGCATGGGCGTGGGTGCCACCCTGATTGATAAAAAGCGCGGCCTGGTGGGCCTGAGCGGTGACTATCCAGTGGCCAAGGTATTCAGGCCCGGGCGCAAGGGAAAGCGGACGGGCAAGGCGTCGTCACCAGGGATTTAATCGAGAAGGGTTAATTGAACAAAGGCTCAACGGGGGCCATCAATGAAGTCAAAAACCAAGTTCAGCCATGACTCGCTGCTTGACCGTGAGGCCACTCAGGAGCTGCTGGTGACACTGGCCAAGGCTATCAATGAAGGGCATCTGGCCTTTCAGGAAAGTGATGATGATCTGGTGCTGTCGCCCCAGCAACTGCTGCAGGTCTCTCTGCGAGCCAGCGATGAAGGCGACAAGCAGGAAGTTGAAGTCAAGATCAAATGGCGGATCAAGGAAAAAACCATCGCCAGTAAAGCGCCGAAGATCAAGGCGGGTCATTGATACTCTGGAACGCCACACGTCAACAGTCCCTAAGCGGATCTGATGTTAGAAACGGCGAGCGAAAGAGGTGGCCAGGGTAGGGGGGGCGCAGCGTATCGTGGGTTAATGCGTTTGAAGAGGACGACACACCATGGTTCAAACACCCCCCTTGCTGAAAGCCGTCCTGCTGTTGCTGCCCCGGCTGGCACGTTTTGCCTGGCGCGTGCTGCGTCACTTTATCAACAACCGCGGCATCCTGCTGGCCGGTGGCGTGGGTTATAACATCCTGCTTTCCATTGTGCCCTTGTTTGCCGTTCTGGTGGTGTTACTGACCCACCTGGTGGATGAGCAGCACCTTCTTGCGGTTCTGGAGGTGCAGGCGCGCCATCTGGCCCCCTCCCATGCGGATGTCCTGCTGGAGGCGGTGCGCGGCCTGCTGGATTCCGGCGATGTGATGGGCATTCTGGGTTTTCCGGTGCTGCTGCTGTTCAGCTCGTTCGCCTTTCGCATGCTGGAAGATGCGCTGGCCATCATCTTTCATGCGCCCGAGACCCCGCACATCCAGCGCAGCGCTTGGGTATCCGTGATGCTGCCTTATGCTTTTATTCTGGTGCTGGGGGCAGGGCTTATGGTGTTGACACTGGTAGTGACCCTGGCCAGTTCCCTGAACACTCTGGTGGTGGCGCTTTTTGAACGTGAGCTGCCATTGGCCATGCTGTCTGAACCGGTGCTGAACCTGAGCAGTTTTGTGGGCGTTTTCCTGCTGTTCAGTGCCATCTATAAGGTACTTCCCGTGGTACAGATTGCCCTGCGCCGAGCGTTAGTCGGCGGGTTTGTGGCTGCTTTGCTGTGGGAAGCCGTGCGTTTACTGCTGGTCTACTACTTCGCCAACCTTTCCTTTGTCAGCGTTGTCTACGGCTCCCTGGCGACCCTGGTGATTGTCCTGCTCAGCCTGGAAATCGGCGCCATTATCCTGCTGCTGGGGGCCCAGGTAATCGCCGAACTGGAACGCAATTCCCGAGTGGGCCTGCCCTGGTATCTTGACCCAGATCATCAGCCGGTCGCGCGCATTGAATGATCAGCGGTAATGCCAGAAGGCGAATCTGTAAGAATTCACAACATATTCAAGTCAGCTGGACCACGCTGACAGTATCCGGTTTTCCAAAGCTGTATTTTGGTGCAATGCAAAACGAGCACTCGCCAGCGGCGCACCATAAAAAAGCAGGGTGACGCCTGAGTGGCTTGAAAGAAAGCTCTTTCTGGCATTTTTAGTGTTGACTAAATAATTGAATTAAATAGAAATTAACTCATTTAGGTGATTATGGCGCGCTCCTTGCTCAGTCTGTAGGACTTTGCAGGCATCCGTGTACTGGATGCATCATTTCAAGGCCCTGTGTTCAGGGCGAGGAGCTTTGCATGTCTTCACAGACCGTTTCGAACTCTCATCAACCTCTCTCTCACAGTGTTTCTGGCACATCTTGCTATTCAGGTGTCAAGCGCAAGCTTTCCATGACGTTGCTGGCGGCTGCGATTGGCGCAACGGGCACCCAGGCGTTTGCTCAGGATGATGATCCGATCAAGGTGGGTATCCTGCATTCGCTGTCCGGCACCATGGCGATCAGCGAAACGGTGCTCAAGGATACCGTTGAGATGCTGATCGAGCAGCAGAACGAAGCAGGTGGCCTGCTGGGTCGCGAGATCGAGCCGGTTGTCGTCGACCCCGCTTCCGACTGGCCGCTGTTTGCAGAAAAAGCCCGCGAGCTGCTCGAGCAGGAAGAGGTTGATGTCATCTTCGGCAACTGGACATCGGTATCACGTAAATCGGTATTGCCGGTAGTTGAAGAGCTCAACGGCCTGCTGTTCTACCCGGTGCAGTACGAAGGCGAAGAGTCTTCTGAAAACGTCTTCTATACCGGCGCCGCTCCCAACCAGCAGGCGATCCCGGCGGTCAACTACCTGCATGACGAGGTGGGCGTAGAGCGCTGGGTGCTGGCCGGCACCGACTACGTTTATCCGCGCACCACTAACCGCATCCTCGAAGCCTACCTGCAGGAAGAGTTTGGCGTGTCAGACGAGGACATCATGGTCAACTACACGCCTTTCGGGCATTCCGATTGGCAGAACATCGTCTCGGAGATTGGCCGTTTCGGTAGCGAAGGCAAGAAAACCGCGGTGGTTTCTACCGTTAACGGCGATGCCAACGTGCCGTTCTACCGCGAGCTGAGTAACCAGGGTATCGACGCGGTGGACATTCCGGTAGTGGCCTTCTCCGTGGGTGAGCAGGAGCTGACCGGTATCGATGCCGAACCGCTGGTGGGTCACCTGGCGGCCTGGAACTACTTCATGAGTGTCGATACCGATGCCAACTATGACTTCATCGACGCCTGGCTCGAGCACACCGGCGAAGATGATGCGGTAACCAACGACCCCATGGAGGCGCACTACATTGGCTTCAACATGTGGGTCGAAGCGGTCGAGAAAGCCGGCACCACTGATGTTGATGCGGTCAAGGATGCCATTATTGGTGTGAGCGTGCCCAACCTCTCCGGTGGTTATGCGGCGATGATGCCCAACCATCACATCACCAAACCGGTCATGATCGGCGAGATTCAGGACAACGGTCAGTTTGCGGTGGTCTGGGAAACACCGTCTACCGTGGCCGGCGATGCATGGTCGGACTACCTGCCGGGCTCGCGGGACCTGATCAGTGACTGGCGCAAGCCGATGGAATGCGGCAACTACAATGTGGCGGAAAACCGCTGCATGGGTAGCGAAGCCGAAGAGCAGGCCGAATAAACGCTTGCTGAGGACTGATAGGCCGGGGGCGGCGCAGACCGTCCCCTCGGTTCATTTCCACACCTGACTCATTCCCCTGTGCGCTGTCCGATAAGGGCCAGCGTGCAGGACACGCCACTCAAAGGACTCACCCATGAGGATTCCTTGCTACGTCGTTACGACAAGGATCGTCACCTGCCTGCTGATTAGCCTGCTAAGCTGGCTGCCGATGACGGGAGCCGCTCAGGAACCGGACGGTCAAGCATTACTCGAAGCGTTGGATACGCGCTCATTCGACGATAAAGCCGCCGCGATTAATGCCATTATCGAAAGTGAACAGCCACGCGCAGATGTGTGGCTGCAGGCGATGCTGGACAGTGACCTGCAGCGCCTTAAGGATGATGGGCGCTTTGTGATCGCCCTGGAAACGGCGGGCCTGGACGTCACCATTGAAGATGCGCTGACCGGTGAGGCGATGGGCGAGGTGAGCCGACGCAACCTCGACCGCCTGACGATCAACAACGCATTGCGCAGCCAGTTGCGATCGGCAATTTCGCTGGTCGAGCTTTATAACGGCGATCAGGATGCCCGTCTTGACGCCGCTGAAGGGTTGATTGGCGATGTTGAGGACGCCCAGGTCGCGCCGCTCACCAACCGCCTCGACGAAGAACCTTCAGCGGCTGTGCGCGAACGCTTGAACCAGGCGCTTGCGGTTTACCGCCTCAACCAGGGTGATGTAGACGCGATCGAGGTGCTGGCGGGCAGCCTGAACAGCCAGGTGCGCGTTGCGCTGAACCGTGCTACTCAATCGGATGACCCTCTGGTAGCCGATGCGGCCAGCGCTGCGATTGCCGACATCCAGCAGAACCTGAAAATCAATCGTGGCCTGGAAACCCTCTACTTCGGGCTGTCGTTAGGCTCGGTGCTGGTGCTGGCGGCCATCGGCCTGGCGATTACCTTCGGGGTGATGGGGGTGATCAATATGGCCCACGGCGAGCTGATCATGCTGGGGGCCTACACCACCTGGATGATGCAGCAGCTGCTGCCGGGTCAGCCCGGCATGGCGCTTATCCTGTCGATCCCTGCCGGTTTCATGGTGTCTGCCCTGGCGGGTATCGCCATTGAGCGCGGGGTGATCCAGTTCCTCAAGGGTCGCCCGCTGGAAACCCTCCTGGCTACCTTTGGTATCAGCCTGATTCTTCAACAGCTGGTGCGCACCGTCATATCCCCGCAGAACCGTACCGTGATCACCCCGGAATGGATGAGCGGCTCCCTGGTGGTCAACGATGCGCTTTCGCTGACCCTTAACCGT
Source organism: Halomonas sp. (assembly GCF_007625055.1). Lineage (GTDB taxonomy): Bacteria > Pseudomonadota > Gammaproteobacteria > Pseudomonadales > Halomonadaceae > Vreelandella. Next base: position 14,140 of record NZ_VMQS01000021.1, on the reverse strand, counting down.
CTTTATGTACTGGGCTTTGCCCTGGTGGTGTTTGCCGCCCTGATGCTGATCATGCGCCGCACCCGTCTGGGCCTTGAAGTGCGCGCCGTGACCCAGAACCGTGCCATGGCACGTTCCATGGGCATTCGCGCCACCCGCGTCGATATCATGACCTTCGCGCTGGGTTCGGGCGTGGCCGGGCTTGCTGGCGTGGCGCTTTCCCAGCTGACCAACGTCGGCCCCAATCTGGGCCAGAACTACATCATCGATTCCTTCATGGTGGTGGTGTTTGGCGGGGTCGGTAACCTGTGGGGCACCCTGGTGGCGGGTATGTCGCTGGGCGTGATTAACCAGGTCATCGAGCCTTGGGCGGGCGCGGTACTGGCCAAGATTATCGTGCTGGTATTCATCATCCTGTTTATTCAAAAGCGACCCAAGGGGCTCTTTCCCCAGAAGGGCCGCGCGGCGGAGGGCTAGGCAATGCAAGCGATGGATTCTGCACAGCGGTTCTGGCTGACCCGCCCGTTTTTTGAGCGCGCCACTCAGCTGTTTCTGGGGGTATTGCTGGCGGCCCTGACGCTGGTCACCGTGCTGCACGTCATGGTGCCCGAGGGGCACCCGCTTTACGTCAGCGCCTTTACCGTCAACCTGCTGGGCAAGTACTTGAGCTATGCGCTGCTGGCGGTGTCGGTGGATCTGGTATGGGGCTATCTGGGGATTCTCAGCCTCGGCCATGGAGCGTTCTTTGCCATCGGCGGCTATGCCATGGGCATGTACCTGATGCGCCAGATTGGCGATCGCGGCACCTATGGCGACCCCATCCTGCCGGATTTCATGGTGTTCCTCAGCTGGGACAGCCTGCCCTGGTACTGGCTGGGTTTTGACATGGCCTGGTTCGCGTTTCTGATGGTGCTGCTGGCGCCTGGCCTGTTGGCGCTGGTGTTCGGCTTTCTGGCTTTTCGTTCCCGGGTCACCGGGGTTTACCTGTCGATTATTACCCAGGCGCTGACCTTTGCGCTGATGCTGGCCTTCTTCCGCAACGAGATGGGCTTTGGCGGCAACAACGGCCTGACCGATTTCCGCGAGCTGCTGGGCTTTGACCTGCGCAGCGATGCCACCCGGCTGGGGCTGTTTATCGCCACCGGTATTGCCCTGGCGCTGGGTTATATCCTGTGCCGGGCGATTGTCACCAGCAAGCTGGGGCGGGTCAGTGTGGCCACCCGGGATGCCGAGGCACGCACGCGCTTTCTGGGCTATCGGGTCGAACGCTTCCAGCTGTTTGTGTTTGTGGTCTCCGCCATGCTGGCGGGCCTGGCCGGCGCACTCTATGTGCCGCAAGTGGGCATCATCAACCCCAGCGAGTTCTCGCCGATTTTCTCGATCGAGATTGTTCTCTGGGTCGCCCTGGGCGGGCGGGCCACTCTGTATGGCGCCGTGATAGGGGCGCTGCTGGTCAACTATGCCAAAACCGTCTTCACCGGCATTATGCCGGATGCCTGGCTGTTTGCGCTGGGGGCCATGTTTGTGCTGGTCACCGTCTTCCTGCCCAAAGGCGTGGCAGGGCTATTCCGCTATCTCAAGCGTAAGCAAGGTGACGACCACCCACCCAAGGAGGCCACCGCATGAGCTTTTTGCAATCGCTTACCACCCGGGACAGGGTGTTCGACTTCATGGCGCCTCAGGCGTCGCCGGTAGATGTCCGCCACGGGCCGATTCTGTATATGGAGGATGTCACCGTCAGCTTTGATGGCTTCAAGGCCATCAATAACCTCAACCTGACGATTGATGATGGCGAGTTACGCTGCATTATCGGCCCCAACGGGGCGGGCAAGACCACCATGATGGATATCATCACCGGCAAGACGCGCCCCAACCAGGGCAGCGTCTGGTTTGGTAGCCGCCATAATCTGCTGCAGATGAACGAGCCGGATATCGCCAGTCTGGGCATCGGCCGCAAATTCCAGAAGCCTACCGTGTTTGAGGCACTCAGCGTGTTTGAAAACCTCGAGCTGGCGATGTCTGCCGACAAGCGCATCCTGCCTACCCTGACAGCACGCCTGAGCGGCGAGATCAAGGACCGTATCGAGGAAGTATTGACCACCGTCGGGCTGATGGCGCTGCGCCATCGGCCCGCCGGAATTCTTTCCCACGGCCAGAAGCAATGGCTGGAAATCGGCATGCTGCTGATGCAGCGCCCGCGCCTGCTACTGGTGGATGAACCCGTGGCCGGGATGACCGAACAGGAAATGGAACGCACCGCCGAGCTGCTGACCCGCCTGGCCGGCCAGCAGTCGGTAGTGGTGGTTGAACACGATATGGGCTTTGTGCGCTCGATTGCCCGCCAGGTGACAGTGCTCCACCAGGGCAGTGTGCTGGCCGAGGGCAGAATGGACCAGGTATCCAATGACCCCAGGGTGGTCGAAGTGTATCTGGGCGTGGACGACGAGGAGGCGGCCTGATGCTGGCAATTGAACAACTCAACCAGTTTTACGGGGAAAGCCACACCCTCTGGGATCTGGATCTTGAGGTGCCCGCCGGGCAATGTACCTGCGTGATGGGACGTAACGGCGTAGGCAAGACCACCCTGATGAAAGCCATTATGGGTGAAGTGGCGGTGAAAAGTGGCCAGCTGCGTTACCAGGGGGAAAGCGGTGACATCGAGCTGACCAAAAAAGCCATTGAAGCGCGCTCGCGATTGGGCATTGGTTTTGTCCCCCAGGGGCGGCAGATATTCCCGCTGCTGACGGTGGAAGAAAATCTGCGCACCGGCCTTGCCGCACGCAGCGATGGCCAGAAGAAAATTCCCGAGCGCGTCTACGAGCTGTTCCCCGTGCTCAAGGAGATGAAGCACCGGCGTGGCGGTGATCTGTCCGGCGGTCAACAGCAACAGTTGGCGATTGGCCGCGCCCTGGTGATCGAACCGCGCCTGCTGATCCTTGATGAACCCGGAGAAGGCATTCAGCCCAACATCGTCGCCCAGATTGGTCAGGTGATCCGCCAGCTGATCGCAGAAGACGGCCTGACGGTGCTGTTGGTCGAGCAGAAGTTGCCCTTTGCACGCAAATACGCCGACCGCTTCGTGATCATGGATCGTGGCCGGCCGGTGGCCAAAGGCGATATTGGCGAGCTTTCCGACGAACTGATCAAGCAGCACCTGACGGTTTGACAAACACCCGGGGTCAGAATCGCGCATGTCACCAAAAAGTGCACTGACAAAATTGCCCTGCTCTTTTTTGGTGCGTAAATAAAGCTTTAACGTCCGGAAAGATGACTCCAACCTGTTGAAATGAATATAAAAAAGGTTTAACTGGGCGTTTTGGTACGGCGGTTGCACTGTTCTGGCCAGATTCTTTAGCGAATGGGACCTTTATGAGCATTGCGGCTGTTTCGGGTACGCCATCCTTACCAACGTCCGGGCATCGTTTTGATAGCGAACGCCACTGGGCGGCGTCTCTGGCACTGCGCTTTGTTAACCGTGATGAGGTCACCCGTTTGGTGCAGGCGCGCCATCAGGGGCCTTTACGGGTGCAGCGCGCCTTTTATCCGGAAGGGCGTACCCAGGCCTGCCATGTCTATGTTCTCCATCCGCCCGGGGGCCTTGTCAGTGGTGATGCCCTGACCATTCGCGCGGACATCGAACCCGGTGCCCATGCGCTGCTGACCACCCCCGCCGCCAACAAGCTTTACAAGGCCGACAGCCAGGGCGTTGCCTGGCACCAGCAGACAACGCTAAACGTTGAGGATGGCGGCATCCTTGAGTGGCTGCCTCAGGAAACCATCGCCTTTGATGGTTCCAAAGGCACCCAGCGCACCCATATTGCCCTGCAGGGCAGCGCCCGCTGCCTGGGCTGGGAAGTCATGGCACTGGGCCGCCCCGCCAGCCAGCTGCCCTATGCCTCCGGGCGCATTGAACAGCAGTTTCGTCTTACTCTGGATGGCAAGCCGCTATGGCTGGAGCGCCAGCCGCTGGACCCGCTTCACCCGCGCTTTCGCGGGCGCTGGGGGCAAGGCGGTGCGACGGTACAGGCCACCCTGTGGGCGGTGGGTGTCAATGATGCGAGTAGCGCGATTGATGAACTCAGAAGTACCTTGCCGGATAACCCGCGTTGGGCGGTCACCGTTCGCCACGATGTTCTGTTACTGCGCTACCTGGGGCGCTGCCGAAATGAAGCCTGGGCCTTGTGCGAACAGGCCTGGCAGCTGCTGCGCCCGCGTTGGGTAGCGCGCGACGCCCACACCCCCCGTATCTGGTTAACCTGACCCGATGGACTGCTGGAGACATGCCCGATGGAATTGACCCCACGCGATAAAGACAAGCTGCTGCTGTTCTCGGCCGCCCAGCTTGCCGAGCGCCGCCGTGCCCGTGGCCTCAAGCTTAACTACCCGGAAGCCGTGGCGCTGATCAGCTTTGAGATTATGGAAGGTGCCCGTGACGGCAGAAGTGTCGCTGACCTGATGAGCTACGGCCGTGAGATTCTCAGCCGTGACGATGTCATGGACGGCGTGGCTGAGATGGTGGATGAGGTCCAGGTGGAAGCCACTTTCCCGGATGGCACCAAGCTGGTCACCGTCCATACGCCGATTAGCTAATCATCAACCTTCAGGAGGAGCCGGCATGATTCCCGGAGAGTATCAGTTAAAGGACGGTGACATTGAGCTGTGTGCAGGCCGCGAGCGCGTGGCGCTTGAGGTGGCCAACACCGGCGACCGGCCGATCCAGGTAGGGTCGCACTACCACTTTGCCGAGGCCAACCCGGCGCTGGTGTTTGAGCGCAGCAAGGCCCGTGGCCTGCGCCTGGATGTGGCGGCGGGTACCGCTATCCGCTTTGAACCCGGCCAGACCCGTGAAGTTACCCTGATTCCCTTTGTCGGCAAGCGGCATATTTATGGGTTTCGCGGTGAGATCATGGGCCCCCTGGACACAGAGGCTCAGCAAGGAGAAGGCCAATGAAGCCGGTCAACAAGATCAGCCGTCAGGCTTATGCCGATATGTATGGCCCCACCCTGGGTGACCGGGTACGCCTGGGCGATACCGAGCTGTGGATCGAGGTTGAGAAGGATGCTACCCACTACGGCGATGAAGTGAAATTTGGCGGCGGCAAGGTGATCCGCGATGGCATGGGACAAAGCCAGCAGCATAGCGAGGCTGTCATGGATACGGTCATCACCAATGCCTTGATTCTCGACTGGTGGGGCATCGTCAAGGCGGATGTCGGCATTCAGAAAGGTCGGATTGCAGCCATCGGCAAGGCCGGTAACCCGGATACCCAGCCGGATGTCGAGCTGATCATCGGCCCCGGTACGGAAGTCATCGCCGGAGAAGGCAAGATTCTCACTGCGGGTGGTATTGATGCGCATATCCACTTTATCTGCCCCCAGCAGGTAGAAGAAGCGTTGATGAGTGGCATTACCACCATGCTGGGCGGCGGCACCGGGCCGGCCACCGGCTCCAATGCCACCACCTGTACGCCGGGTGAATGGCATATCGGCAAGATGCTGCAGGCCGTGGATGAAATGCCGATGAATATCGGTTTTCTGGGCAAGGGCAACGCCAGCCTGCCGGAGGCGCTGGAAGCCCAGCTGGAAGCGGGTGCTATAGGCCTTAAACTGCACGAGGACTGGGGCACCACCCCGGCGTCGATTGATAACTGCCTGAGCGTGGCCGAGCGTTACGATGTGCAGATCGCCATCCATACCGATACTCTCAATGAATCGGGATTTGTGGAGGATACCCTGGCGGCTTTCAAGGAACGCTGCATTCACACCTACCACACCGAAGGTGCCGGTGGCGGCCATGCGCCGGATATCATCACCGCCTGCGCCAAGCCCTATGTGTTGCCGTCCTCCACTAATCCAACCCGGCCCTATACGGTCAATACCGTGGATGAACACCTCGACATGTTGATGGTGTGTCACCACCTTGACCCCAATATCCCCGAAGACGTGGCCTTTGCCGATTCGCGCATTCGCCGCGAAACCATTGCCGCCGAGGATATTCTCCATGATCTGGGGGTTATCTCGATGATTGCCTCGGATTCACAGGCCATGGGCCGGGTAGGGGAATCCATCTGCCGAACCTGGCAAACCGCCCACAAGATGAAGGTACAGCGTGGCCTCCTGCCGGAAGATGCAACCCGGGGCGCCGATAATTTCCGCGCCCGGCGTTATATCGCCAAGTACACCATCAACCAGGCGCTGACCCACGGGGTTGCCCATGAAGTTGGCTCGGTGGAAGTCGGCAAGCTGGCCGATCTGGTGCTGTGGAAGCCGGCCTTCTTTGGCACCAAGCCGGCGATGATTATCAAGGGTGGGATGATTGCCGCTGCCCCTATGGGCGACCCTAATGCCTCCATTCCCACGCCTCAGCCGGTGCACTACCGCCCTATGTTCGGTGCCTTTGGCCGCGCGGCCAGCAAGACGCGGCTGAGCTTTGTCAGCCAGGCCGCGCTGGATGCAGGCGTTAAAGAAAGGCTGGGGCTGGAAAGTTCCCTGGCCGCCTGCAGGAACGTGCGCCAGGTACGCAAGCAGGACATGAAACTCAACGATGCCTGCCCCGAACTCAGCGTCGACCCCCAGACCTATGAAGTCCGCTGTGACGGTGAGCTGCTGACCTGTGAGCCGGCCACGGAGCTGCCGCTGGCCCAGCGCTATCACCTGTTCTAGGCCGGTTTTATTCCACCCTGTTTTGTGCGAGGAGCCGCTATGTTGAAACTGATAGAACGCCTGGGGCCAATAGACGCCAGTGCTGCCAGCGATACCCTGACACTGCCGTTTGAGCTGCGTATTCGCGGTCGCCTGAAAGCGCAGAGCGACAGCGGCCAGCCGCTGGGGCTGTTTCTTGACCGTGGCCCGGTGCTGCGTGATGGCGAGGGCCTGAAGGCTGAGAGTGGTGAGGTCGTCAGGGTACATGCGGCCGTTGAGCCGGTGGTCACCGCCAGGGTCAGCAACGGCCTGCCGCTGGCCCGGCTGGCCTACCACCTGGGTAACCGTCATGTGCAGCTGGCCCTGGGGGAGGATGCTGAGGGTGGCTGGGTACGCTTTCCCCCGGACCACGTCCTGGAAGAGCTGGCGGCGTTGCTCGGCGCCCGGCTGGAACATCACGAGGCCACCTTCGATCCTGAGTCAGGCGCCTACCAGGGCATCGGCGGACATGCTCATCATCATGAGCACGGCCATGAGCACGAACACGTACACAGTCACTCCCATGAGCACCACCATGAACATGCTCACTGAACCGGGCGTGCCTGCCCACCAGGATGATCAGCTGGCGCTGCTTGGCCTGATGCAGCTGGTCAGCCCGGCGTTGCCGATTGGCGCCTTTGCGTTTTCTCAAGGGTTGGAAAGTGCCTTTGAACTTGGCTGGGTCGAGGACGAAACCAGCCTGGCCGAGTGGCTTTCCGGGGTGCTGGAAGATGGCCTGACCCGCTGCGAACTGCCGCTGATTGCGCGTTTGTTCAGTGCCTTTGAGCTGGGCGACCACGTTGCGGTTGCTGAATGGGACGACTGGCTGGCGGCGACGCGCGAAACGGCTGAGCTGGCAGCCGAAGACAGCCGTCTGGGGGCCTCTCTCAAACGCCTGTTGGGCAGCCTGGCATTGTTGCCGGATAACAATCTGCTACCTGATCAGGCGGGGTATGTCACCTGGTTTGCCTATACCGCCTACCTGCGTGGGGTGCCGGTACATCAGGCCCAGCTGGGGTTTGGCTGGGCCTGGCTGGAAAACCAGCTGGCCGTGGCCTGTAAGGCCCTGCCGCTGGGGCATACCGCCGCCCAGCGGGTGCTGGAAGCGTTGCGCCGTGAGCTGGTGGGCGCTGTGGATCAGGCCCAACCGCTTGACGATGAAGACCTCGGCCCCGCCCTGCCCGGTGTGGCCCTGGCCAGTGCCCTGCACGAAACCCAGTATTCACGTTTATTCAGAAGCTAGACGTTTAACAAGCCGTTTCAAGAAGGAGAACATCATGACCCATTGTTTACGCGTTGGCGTCGGCGGCCCGGTTGGTTCGGGGAAGACCGCATTGCTCAAGCAGCTCTGCCTGGCGCTACGCGAATACTACGATATTGCCGTGGTCACGAATGATATCTACACCCGTGAAGACGCTGACTTTCTGCTCAAGCACGATGCCCTGCCAGCGGATCGTATTCTCGGGGTGGAAACCGGTGGCTGCCCGCATACTGCCATCCGTGAAGATGCCTCGATGAACCTGGCCGCGATTGATGACCTTCAGGCGCGTCACTCCAAGCTGGAGCTGGTGCTGGTGGAGTCCGGCGGCGATAACCTGTCGGCCACCTTCAGCCCTGAGCTTTCCGACCTGACCCTCTATGTGATCGACGTGTCTGCGGGTGACAAGATCCCCCGCAAGGGCGGGCCGGGTATCACCAAGTCAGACCTGTTGATTATCAACAAGATTGACATTGCCGAGCAGGTACATGCGTCTCTTGAGGTGATGGAGCGCGACTCGAAAAAGATGCGCGGCGAACGCCCCTTTGTGTTTACCAACCTCTACGAGGGCGTCGGGCTTGAAGAGATCATCCGCTTCATTCTCGATAAAGGCATGCTGGATGAGCGCCGCCCGTCAGCCGCCAGTGCTTGAAATCATGAATAACGTTCAGGAGAAAGAAAATGCTCATACCCCGCCAACATACCGTCACCACTCTGGTTAGCCTGGCAGGCTTTATGACGCTGCTAGTGATGAACAGCGCCCAGGCGCACCCAGGTCATGCACCGACGCAGGTACACAGTCATCTGGGTAGCCCGATGATGTGGTTGATGCTGGGCGTTGCCGCTCTGGGGCTCACCGCCGCTGTCCTGTTCGGGCGCAAGCTGTGGCGCCAGGGGCAGAATACCAGGGCAACACGGAAAAGCTGACAAGGTTGTTTGTTTTCGTTTGCTCAGTGAGCAAGGCGATCAGTTCAGCAGGGCTGCCAGCTCCTTGTGGGCAGCCTTCATCGAGGTTTGAAGAGCATCCAGCAGCGAGTCATCAGGCACATTGCCTGCTTTAAAAGCTTGCGTCATCTCTCTGGCCACGGCTTCAATACGCGTGGCTCCTACCGACCCCGCCGAGCCCTTAAGAGTGTGCACCTGGCGCGCCAGCAACTCATTGCTGCTATGGCGCAGTTGCTCTGGTAATTGAGCAAACTCATCGTTAAGCTGCTCATGGAACATGGCCAGCACCTCACGATAAAGTTCCTCATCGCCGTCGGCAAAGGCAAGCCCGGCGCGAGTATCAAATTCTTGCAGGGTGTCGAGTGTCATAAATGCTCTCTTCTCGCGACGTCTCTTTAAAAGGCATGCAAAGGCCAATAAACAGGTATATGTTAATTACAGTAATGACAAATATTAACAAAATATGCGTCAAAACAGTTTAGACTATTTGCAAATACTACCCCTATCCTTTCTTGCGTTAACAGTACCAAGGTAACCGTATGGCGCCAGTACCGACACTTCTCATCGTGGATGACGATCCCACTGTGCGCCTGTTGACATCGTCAGGCCTTAAAAAGCGCGGCTATCAGGTCATCCAGGCCATGGATGCGGAGCAGGCGATGTTGTTGATGCAAGATAAAAACCCGGATCTCGCTCTGGTCGATGTCAGTATGCCCGGGCGCAACGGCTTTGAATTTGTTCAGGCGGTACGCAATGGCGAGGCCGGTAACGCCAACCGTGAGCGGCCGCTGCTGATGCTCACCGGTTCCGATGATGTTCAATCGATTGATCAGGCTTTTACCTCGGGAGCGACCGACTTTATTACCAAGCCGATCAACCTGCCGCTGCTGGTGGAGCGGGTGAAGTATGCCTTGCGCGGGGCCGAGCGCGAAAAGGCTCTGCGCGAGGCGCAGATTGAGCAGGCCAGTGCCTGCAAGCTGGCGAGCCTGGGGTTCTGGCAGCTGAACTTCAGCAATGACGCGCTGACGTGGTCTGAGGATGCAACTGAGGTGTTGAACTGCGCCACCTTGCCGAAAAGTCGCCAGGCATTGCTGAAGCTGCTGAATGCTAGCGATGGCTTGCGTCTTGATACCGCACTGAAAGTCGCCCGCGAGGGTCAGGATGGCCTGAACCTTGAGATCACCCTGTATCTGGGCCATTCCGAACGTATTGTTCGCCTGCAAAGTGACCCTAAAACCCAGGAAGGCCAACTGATCGGTGCCTTTCAGGATGTGACTGCTTTGCGGGCGTTTGAGGATAAGGCGCTCTACCTTGCCGAATATGATGAGCTGACCGATTTACCCAAGCGTCGGCTGTTCCTGAATCTGCTGGATGAGAAACTGACGGATCGAAAGCCTACGGTCTGGTCAATTGGCGTGATTGATATCAGCCGTCTGCACCGGATTAATGATGCACTGGGTATCGAAGCCGGCGATCAGGTGCTGGCCATGTTTGCCAAGCGCCTCAAAAACATCCTGGGCCATGAGGCTTTGATGTGCCGTCTGGAGGCAGATACTTTTGCCGTGGCGATTCCCCATACTGATAGCGAACAGATGCGGGCGTATTATCAGCATTGGCTGCAGCCGCTGGCTCGCGCTCATCACGTGAAAAGTGAAGAGGTCTTCGTTGATTTTACCGCGGGTGTCAGCCTGTATCCCCAGGATGGTAGTAACAGCGATGAGCTGCTGCGAACGGCCCTGTTGGCCCAGCGGTTTTGCCGCGATCACGCAGGCAACCAGAAAGTCATGTTCTATCGGGATGTTGCATCCTCTGAGGAAAATCATGCGCTAAGCCTGGAGAATGACCTGCGTAAGGCGTTGGAAAATCAGGAGTTTTTTCTGGTTTATCAGCCGAAACAACAGCTTTCCACCAGCCGCTTTATCGGCGTTGAAGCGCTGCTGCGCTGGCGTCATCCTACCCGCGGGGTGGTGTCGCCAGGTGAGTTCATTCCCTTGCTGGAGGAAAGCGGCCTGATTATTGATGTGGGCGATTGGGTTGCCGAGGAGGCCTGTCGGCAGCTGGCCCAGTGGCAGGCTGAAGGCATTGAGGTTGGCATGGCCATCAATATCTCGGCGCGCCAGTTTGAGCAGTTCGGGCTTGCCTCGCGCCTTTCCAGGCATGTCGCCCAGTATGCTATTCAGCCCCGGCAGCTGGAATTGGAAATCACTGAAAGCACGGCCATGATTAATCCGGAAGCAACGCTTTTGACCTTGTATGAACTCAGGAAATTGGGCTTCAAGCTTGCCATTGATGATTTTGGCACCGGCCACTCTTCCTACGTTTACCTGCTGCGCTTCCCAATGGATACGCTGAAGATTGACCGTAGCTTTATTATTGATATCGCTGACGCTCGCCCGAATCGGGCCATTGTGCGTTCGCTGACGGCGCTTAGCCAGGGCCTGGGGATCAAAACAGTTGCCGAAGGCGTGGAAACCCAGCGCCAGCGTGACTACCTGGATGCACTTGATGTGGATGACATTCAGGGGTTCCTGCTGGCTAGGCCCATGGAGCCACAAGCCTGTCTGGCCTTCCTGCAAGCGCATGCCAGGGCCATGGTGGTCAACTGATACCATCCGAGTATGTGAACCAGCGTCTACGTTTGATTGACTAACTGACAGACAGTGACTCACAAAATGCACTAGACACCACCATCCTGACCCTTGGTCTGCTAACAGGAAATCACCATGCAATTACAATTTGATTCCAGTGGATCCGTGGAGGGGTTTGCGACATCACTGCAGACGTTGGCAGCCAGAGTCGACGTCGCCGCCATACTGGTATTGGCCTGTGATGAAAACGGCTGGCAGCCAGAAGACGTCGACCCACTGTTGAAAACATCGGAAGTGCCGGTTTTCGGAGGCATCTTTCCACAGATTGCTTATCAGGGCGGCAACCATGTCAAAGGGACGTTGTTGGTAGGGCTTGCGTCGGCACCTGAAACAGGCGTGATTGAAGGGCTTAGCGATGCGGATGCCGAGTATGAACAAGCGCTGCTGCCTCTGGCCGAGCGTTGGTCTGAAACCTGTGGAGGGCAGACTTACCTGGTGATCGTTGATGGCCTGGCATCGCGAATCAGCGCCCTGATTGAAAGCCTGTTTTACACTTTTGGACTGGAACACAACTTTATTGGCGGTGGCGCGGGGTCGCTGAGCTTTGAAAAACGCCCCTGCGTGATAACGCCACAAGGCCTGAAAAAAGATGCCGCGCTGGTTGCGCTTCTGCCGGTTCCCAGCAGCATTGGTGTGACTCACGGTTGGGAGCCGGTCAGTGAGGCATTTACCGTCACGTCCAGCGAGCGCAATGTCGTAAAGAGTATCGACTGGGAGCCTGCTGCGGCTTTTTATACGAGAATGATTCACGCTCACAGCGGCCAGGATCTCAGCATTGATGACTTCTTCTCGGTGGCCAAATCCTACCCGTTGGGTATTTCCCGCCTTGGCGCTGAAATGGTCGTACGCGACCCCTTGATGATGAACGAAAAGGGTGAATTGACCTGTGTAGGGGAAGTGCCGGAAGGCTGTATGGTCAGGCTGCTCAACGGTAATCCGGATACCCTGATTGCGGCGGCAACCCATGCCCGCGAACAGGCCCTGGCCGCTTATCAGGGGTCAACGCTGGCGTCTACTGACTGGCTGCTGATTGACTGTATTTCGCGCGTCCTATACCTGGGCGACGACATGACCAAGGAACTGCAAGCCGTCGCGCAGGGTGAGGCGGTATTTGGTGCTTTCACACTGGGTGAGATCGCCAACAGCGGCAATGATTACCTTGATTTCTATAATAAGACAATAGTAGTGGGCTTGCTGGGTTGATCATTCCTTCAAAGGTGGCGTCAGCACGCCTCGCCAGTGGCCCTGTTCAACAGGCATGGTCTCGATCATTGAGCAGTAACAGGTTGGAAACGGCGTGAACAAGCTGGCAGAAACCGAGCTATTGTACGAAATTTCCTTGTCGATCGGGCAAGGGTTGAAGCTTGGACCAATGTTGAGCCAAAGCGTTGGTACCATGCTGCGCTCGCTGAACTGCGTCAGTGCCTGTGTGCTGCAGTTCACCACGTCTCCATCACCAGCGTCAGGAAACCGCTCGGTGTCGGGCACGACTGAACAGGAGCGGTTGAGCTGGGATTATGTGCTATGCATCCCCCGTACGCTCAACAAGGACCCAGAACACCAGGCGTTCATTGCCAGCCTGCAGCTGCCTGAAAACCGTCAGCAGCTTGCTGGCTTTTCAGACAGCCTACCCATGCGGATCGCTGACCTGAGCGGGGAGGGCGAGCGCTATGTGTTTTCGCTGCCGGAATTTGGTGTGCTGAAGCTGTATCGCAAAGGTGAAGGGTTCTCGCACAGCTTGCTGATGTCGCTTGCCAAGCTGATGGAAAAACTCGCGGTTGCCGCCCGTGCCTGCCTGTATGAAAGCGAGCTGCAACATCAGATTGAGCAAGCCAGAGCCGCCAATACGGCCAAGAGCCAATTTCTGGCCAACATGAGCCATGAAATCCGCACGCCGATGAATGGCGTGATGGGCATGCTGGAGCTGGTGCTGGAAACGCCCCTGGAACAAGATCAGCAGGAATATCTCAACCTGGCTCGGGTCAGCGCCGAGCATCTGCTGGAAATCATCAACCTTTTGCTGGATATTTCCAAAATTGAAGCCAACAAGCTGGATCTGAATCTTGAGAGCACCGATCTTTATCACTACCTGGGGCAAGTGATCAAGACACAGGCACCCAAAGCCATGGTCAAGAACGTCAAGCTTTTCTATCACCTGGATGACGCCTTGCCGCGCTATGTCTGGGTAGACCCGGTGCGCCTTCAGCAGGTGCTCAATAATCTGTTGGGGAATGCGCTCAAGTTTACTGACAAGGGGCACGTTCGTCTGGATGTACAGCCGACATCCCCGGCGCCGACACACACTCCTGATCAGCCTGTCTGGTTGACCTTCAGCGTCACAGATACTGGAATTGGCATTCCTGAAGGGCAGGTCGACAGGATCTTTGACGCGTTTGAACAGGTTGACAGCAATGCCAATCGGCGCTTTGAGGGCACCGGCCTGGGGCTAGCCATCACCCGCCAGTTGGTGGAACTTATGGGCGGCAGGATTGCTGTCACCAGTCATCCAGGCCAGGGAACCTGTGTGACCTTTGAGGTGCCCCTGACGTTGTCGCAGCCACCCGTCAAAGCCATGCAGGCATCCTTTGATGCTCAGCGCCACCGGGTCCTGTTTGTGGAGGATGAGCCG
>NZ_VMQS01000020.1 GCF_007625055.1 Halomonas sp. | reverse complement strand
GACAAGGACGCCACCATCGACGGCCTGACGCCGACCGCCGCCACCGGCACTCTCGACGTACCGGTAGGGCGCTTGCGCAAACTGGCCATGGGCGGTGAATACCTCTCAGCCTTCAGCGTGGGTGACCAGCTGCTATGGGGCGCCGCAGAGCCGCTCAAGCGTATGCTGACAATCCTGCGTGAGCAGTAATAGCGCATTGACGGTGAGTTGAAGCACAATGATTCAACGAGGGGCTATCTGCATAGCCCCTTTTTTTGTCAGTTTCTCACAGAGTCTAAGTATCTATAAGCACTCATGGTAGCGCGTCAGGTTTCTAGGGATATTAAGCCGCCAAAAGTTAATTTACATTAAAAATAAGCTAGCATTGTAGATCGGATCAGCCATTGATCGTTATGGGTCATGGGTTGCCAGCCACGATGACGCAAGGCAAAAGGGGGTTCAGTGAAGCGATTGATATTATTAGCGGTGCTGGCAGCATTGGGAGCCGTGAGCTCTTTGACAATGGCGCTTGATATCGGTGAACCAAAGGTCGATTCATTTCTTGATGCGCCGCTGCAAGCGACGGCACCCCTGACCGATACCGACGGCCTGAGTGCAGAGGATATTCGTGTCGGGCTCGCCGAACCTTCCGCTTTTCGTACCCTTGGGCTTGACTGGACGTCCTTGACAGAGAGTGTGTCAATTTCCCTGGAAGGCGGCTCGCAGCCCTATTTGCAACTGACGTCGTCAACGCCTGTGAACGCGCCCTGGCTGGATCTGCTGTTAACCCTGGAAACGCCGGATGGCCGTCAGACTCAGGTGCTGACATTATTGTTTGACCCGTCCGACACGTCATCGGTGCCATCTTCTGATACCGGTTCATCCAGAGAGGTCGCTCGCGCCCCGCTTCCCGCGTCGTCAGGTTCAGAAAGCCCCGAAAGCGCTCGTGAAACTGCCTACATCGAGAGTGGCGATACCCTATGGAATGTGGCAATGCGAATGAAGCCTTCCAGGGCCAGCGTTCAGCAGATGATGCTGGCACTGTTTGAAGCTAATGAACGTCTTTTTCCTTCTGGTAACATCAATGATCTGCGGGCAGGCTCTGCCATGCAAATGCCCAGTGACGCACAGATTTTCAATCAGTCGCCTGCCAATGCGGCACGGATAATAGAGACCATGAATACGGCCTGGCGTAATCGGAGTAATCAGCCAGAGTCGCCAGCCTCTACGTCAGCTGACGCCTCATCCTCAGCGCTATCTGGTGAATCAGCGACGCGCTCCCCGGAGGCAGCCTCTATGGATCCGGCGCTTGGTGAAGCAATAAGTGCTGCCGATAATCTGAATGTATCAGAGGGCGGCATTGCCGCTCGGGCAGTGCAAGCCGCCCAGAGCCTTGACAGCCAGTTACGTGAAGTGCGTCTGGATGAACAGCGCCAGCAGCTTGCTCAAATGCAGGCTGAAATAGAGGCCTTACGTCAAGAGATAGTCAGCCTTAATCAAGCATTGATGGCTGCTCAGGTCCTGGCGCTGCAAGGCTCATCAGCCAGCCAGCCGGCTGAACAGCGCGCGTTTACGGAGACCCCGGCCACTGATCAGCCTGATGCCATGGCCCAGACAATGGCTTGGGGCGAGGACCTGTATTCGTCATTCCTGCGCGATAGCCGCTGGCCACTGGCCGCTGCAGCGCTCATCTTGCTGCTATTGTTGCTGCTGATGATCCGCCGTCGTCGGGCCAGGGAATGGCAGGAGCTCACTTCCATGACCTCAGACGCTGAGCCCTTCGACGCCACTCAGGTTATTCAGCCTTCATCAGAACCCAGGCAGACCCATGTGCCAACAGCAACATTTCGGCCTGGAGCCTCGGCTATCCCCGCCAGTTTTCAGGCAAGCGAAGCCGACTCTGGCCACACAAATACCCGCGCTGATGGTATTGAAGATGCGCAGGAAACCGCCCCGGTCAAGACGCCTAGCCAAAGCGCCCCGGAAGAAGCCACCGCAAGCCTCGAATCAGCATCTGATGGGCTCGAAAGCAGCCAGGCTTCTGAGCTGGACAACAGGTTCTTAAAGGCTTCGCAATCACCTGATGAAGACGCAGCGGCGGGCCATGAACCCGAGAGGACAGACGTAGCGAAGGGAACGGCAGTTGACCCACTCGTTGAGCCAGAACAAACGGATCAAGGCAACGTTGACCATCAGCACGTTATCGATTATCAGCCGCCGTCACTCAGTGCAGAGTCGCCAAGAGACGATGATGCAGAAGCGCTGATGCAACCCAGCGTGGAATTCGAATCGCTCGATCAAGGCAATGACCCGACGGACAATAATCCGTCTGCTGATCAGGCGCCAGAAGATACGCCATCGGCAAGTCAGGAAGCTGTCCCGGATGATGACTGGGAGATAGAAGAGGTGGCATTCCAGCGCCCAGGTCGGGATAATACCCGGTCTTCCTAACCTGATAATTATGTGAACTGATGTCGCTGTTTGATCGCTTTGATGAAAAAACGCCGCTGACAGGCCGTCTGGCCATGGGGGTCGAATATGATGGCACCCACTACTGTGGTTTTCAGCGCCTGAGCCATGCGGCTTCTGTTCAGGCCAGCCTGGAGCAGGGGCTTTCAAGAGTCGCCAGCGAGCCGGTGAGGGTGCATGCCAGCGGGCGGACTGATTCTGGAGTGCATGCGACCCGTCAGGTCATCCATTTCGATGCACCGGTCAAGCGTAGTGAAAAAGCCTGGATCTTTGGTGCCAACACCCACCTGCCCAAGGATATTGCCATTCGCTGGGTGAAACAGGTGCCGGATTTTTTTCACTCCCGCCTGCATGCCCTGGCCCGTCGTTATCGCTACCTGTTGATCAACCAGATGAACCGGCCCGTGTTGGAGCGAGCGAACCTTACCTGGTGCCGTGACCCTCTGGATACCGATGCCATGCACCGGGCCGCCCAGGCGCTGGTGGGGGAGCACGATTTCTCCAGCTTCCGTGCGGCGGGCTGTCGTTCCAGAACGCCGCAGCGTTTCATGCATTTTATTGATGTCAAGCGTTTTGGCCCTCTGGTGATGGTCGATGTGCAGGGCAATGCCTTTTTACACCATATGATCCGCAATATCGTCGGGGCGCTGGTCAGCGTTGGGCGGGGGGCTCAGGATGAAGACTATATGGCGCGTTTGTTGGCGCTGCGTGACCGCAAACAGGGCGATGTGACCGCGCCTGCCTGTGGTCTCCATTTCGTTGATTCCTGTTATGATGATGCCTTTGGCCTGCCCAAAGAGCCACTTGGCCCTAACCTGCTGGCTTTTACAGGGGAGTGGACCGGTGAGCGGGCCATTCCTGACAACGCCATGGTGCGGCTGCGTCGAGAACAAGTCGGTGATCTGCTTAATGCACCCACTGCGGAGAAACCAGAATCGTGATGTCTGTTCAGCGAGCGCGAATCAAGTTCTGCGGGCTAACCCGCCGTCAGGATGTGGCAGTGGCAGTCGCGATGGGCGTTGATGCGATTGGCTTTGTGATGTGGCCAGACAGCAAGCGTGCTATCAGCGTTGAACAACTTGCTGACCTGGCCGCTGATGTGCCGGCATTCGTGACCCGAGTGGGTCTCTTTGTCAATCAGTCGGAAGATACCATAAAGGCATGTTTGCCCTACCTGGACCTGCTCCAGTTTCATGGCGACGAACCCCCAGCGGCTTGCGAACGCCATGACCGCCCCTGGATCAAAGCCCTGCGCATGCGCGATGGTCTTGATCTGGCCGCTGCTGCCAACCGCTACAACAAGGCCAGCGGGCTTTTGTTGGATGCGTATCGCCCCGGCGTGCCTGGCGGAACCGGAGACACGTTCGACTGGTCGAGAATTCCCGCAAAGCTGTCAAAACCTGTTATCCTCGCAGGTGGTCTAGTGCCAGAAAATGCAGGCACTGCGGTGCGTCAGGTAGCTCCCTATGCGCTTGATGTATCGGGTGGAATTGAAAGCGCACCGGGTATAAAGGATGCGGCCAGAATGCAAGCCTTTGTGAATGCCGTGCATGCGGCGAACCAAATGCCGTCCTGACTGCCAGATAGAATATATTTCAACTACTTTTGCCTGTTCGGGCAATCTTGAGAGGTATCCTCGTGACTGTCTCTGCAATCGTCCCCAATACTGCTTCCCAGGCTGGTTCCAAGACCAGGTTCAGCGACCTGACACAAATGCCGGATGCCCGTGGCCATTTTGGCCCCTACGGTGGGCGTTTTGTGTCAGAGACGCTGAGTTTCGCGCTGGAAGACCTGGAAAACACTTACGCCAGCATGCGCAACGACCCTGCCTTCCAGGCAGAGTTTGATCGTGACCTTGCCTATTTCGTCGGTCGCCCGTCACCGCTTTATCATGCCGAGCGTTGGTCGCAAAAGCTGGGTGGTGCCCAGATCTGGCTTAAGCGTGAAGACCTTAATCATACCGGCGCCCACAAGGTAAACAACACCATCGGTCAGGCGTTATTGGCCAAGAAAACCGGCAAACCCCGGGTGATTGCCGAAACCGGTGCCGGTCAGCACGGTGTGGCATCCGCCACGGTCGCCGCCCGCCTGGGGCTTGAGTGCGATGTCTACATGGGGGCGGCTGACGTGCAGCGCCAGAAGCTGAATGTCTACCGCATGCGTCTGCTCGGCGCCCGGGTCATTCCGGTCGAGTCCGGCACACGTACCCTGAAGGATGCCATGAATGAGGCCCTGCGCGACTGGGTCACCAACGTGGACAACACCTTCTATATCATTGGCACAGTGGCAGGCCCACATCCATACCCGCAGCTGGTCCGCGACTTCAACAGCGTGGTTGGTCGTGAAGCGCGTATTCAGTCCATGGAACAGATGGGTCGCCTGCCGGACGCCCTGATTGCCTGCGTGGGAGGCGGCTCCAATGCGCTAGGGCTTTTCTATCCGTTCCTTGAGGATGAAGAGGTTGCCATGTATGGCGTTGAGGCCGGTGGCGATGGCGTAGAGACCGGTCGTCACGCCGCACCGCTGTCATCCAACGCACCACGCGGCGTGTTGCACGGTAACCGCACCTACCTGATGTCGGACGAGGCAGGTCAGGTGTCTGACACTCATTCGATTTCAGCCGGCCTGGACTATCCCGGCGTTGGTCCTGAGCATGCGCTGTGGAAAGACGTGGGGCGGGTCAACTATGTCGCCGCCAATGACGATGCCGTGCTGGAGGCTTTCCGCGAACTGACGCGGATGGAAGGCATCATGCCGGCCCTTGAAACGGCTCACGCCCTTGCGCATGCCAAGGTGTTGGCACCCACCATGCGTCCTGACCAGAATATTGTGGTGAACCTTTCAGGCCGTGGTGATAAAGATATCATGACGGTGGCCAAGCTTGACGGTATCGAAATCTAAGGGATAGTAATGAGCCGTATCAAACAACGTTTCAGTGAACTTAAGCAGCAGGATCGTAAGGCCTTGATCCCTTATATCACCGCCGGTGATCCGGCGCCTGAGCACACCGTCGGCTTCATGCATGCCCTGGTAGACGCCGGGGCTGACATTATTGAATTGGGCGTGCCCTTTTCCGACCCTATGGCGGATGGGCCAGTGATACAGAAAGCCTGTGAGCGGGCACTCAAGCAAGGCACCCGTCTGGTGGATCTGTTTGACATGATCACTACCTTCCGTCAGACCGATACCAACACACCGATTGTCCTGATGGGCTATCTGAACCCGATCGAGCGTATCGGTTATCAGTCATTTGCCGAGCAGGCTGCCCGCGCCGGGGTTGATGGTGTGCTGATTGTGGATATGCCACCTGAAGAAGCGGAAGAAATTGGGCCGCTGCTCAAATCCCATCAGCTTGACGCCATCTTCCTGGTGGCCCCTACCACTTCTCATGAACGTGCCGCTACAATATGCGCGCATGGAGAAGGCTACCTCTATTATGTCTCCCTGAAAGGCGTAACCGGGGCGGCAACCCTGAATGCGGACGATGTGGCCGAGCACCTGGCGCCGCTACGTGAAATGACGGATTTGCCGTTATGCGTCGGGTTCGGAATCCGTGATGGCGTCACCGCCGCTGAGGTATCCAAGGTAGCCGATGGCGTGATTGTCGGGAGTGCACTGGTGTCTCGTATAGCCGCCAGTACTGAGATGCCTGAAACGATTGCCGGACAGCTGAAAACCGTGCTCAGCGAGATGCGCACGGCCATGGATGCCTAGTGCAGGCATGATGACCTGATGCGCTGCAGTTGACAGTTAATCCTGGGCGTTATGTTACTTTACCCGTGTAGGCATATTCAGGTGGCCAATCACCGTGTATTAACGCCTGAAAACCTAT
This sequence comes from Halomonas sp., assembly GCF_007625055.1. GTDB lineage: Bacteria > Pseudomonadota > Gammaproteobacteria > Pseudomonadales > Halomonadaceae > Vreelandella. The sequence continues at coordinate 31,297 of NZ_VMQS01000020.1, read as the reverse complement.
CAGCGCCTGGCCATGCCGGGCATAGACGTATAATGGAAGCTTTTTTGATATGAGCTGGCTAGACAAGATTGTTCCCTCCATGGGGCGTATCCAGCGCAAGGACCGCCGTGCCAGCGTGCCTGATGGCCTGTGGCGCAAGTGTCCGAAATGCGAGGGAGTGCTCTATCTTCCCGAACTGGATAAACATCACAGCGTCTGCCCCAAGTGCGACCACCACCTGCGCCTGACAGCGCGTAAGCGCCTTGACTGGTTCCTCGACAAGGAAGGTCGTGAAGAAGTCGCCAAGGACATTGCGCCTAACGACCGTCTCAAGTTTCGCGACTCAAAGAAATACAAGGACCGCCTGGCAGCAGCACAGAAAGAGACCGGTGAAAATGATGCCCTGGTTGCCTTCAAGGGTCAGCTGGATGGCCTGCCGATAGTGGCCGTTGCCTTTGAGTTCACCTTTATGGGCGGCTCCATGGGGGCCGTTGTCGGCGAGAAATTTGTACAGGCGGCCAGTCTGGCATTGAAAGAGCAGATACCCTTGGTGTGCTTCTCGGCGTCGGGGGGAGCGCGTATGCAGGAAGCTCTGTTCTCGCTGATGCAGATGGCCAAGACCTCAGCGGCACTGGAAAAACTCAAGTTGGCAGGGGTGCCGTATATTTCGGTACTGACTGACCCGGTGTTCGGGGGTGTTTCTGCGTCACTGGCGATGCTGGGTGATCTGAATGTTGCCGAACCGAATGCCCTGATCGGCTTTGCGGGTCCCAGGGTGATTGAGCAGACCGTGCGTGAGACGCTGCCCGATGGCTTTCAGCGCAGCGAGTTCCTGCTTGAACATGGCACCGTCGACATGATCGTGCATCGTCATGACATGCGTGACCGCCTGGGCGGTATTCTGCGTAAGCTGACCCACCATCAGGCCTTGAGCGAGGCACCGGCTGAGGCACCCTCACCCATCGCTGATATCAGCGAACCTGTTGTGGATGAAGCGGCTGTTGCCGCAGCATCGCACGGCGCGTCAGCGGAGGAGAGCCAAAAACCGGCCGCTCAGGATTCCGAGGCTGGACAGGCAGCAGGACCCAATGCCTCCGGTCATGGAGATGATACTTCCCGCCATGGCTAGTTCTCTTGCCGCTTGGCTCGACTACCTAGAGCAACTTCACCCCGTGGGCATTGATATGGGGCTGGAAAGGGTAGCGAATGTCGCCCGGCGTATGCAGCTGCTCGAACGCCCCATTGCTCCCAGGGTGGTCACTGTTGCCGGCACCAACGGCAAGGGCTCCACGCTTGCGGTGATGGCAGCCGTCGCTGCCGCCCATGGTAGCCGGGTAGGCACCTATACCTCACCCCACCTGGTGCGTTATAACGAGAGAGTGACGCTGCTTGGCCATGAGATCAGCGATACTCAGCTGGTGGCGGGATTTGAGCAGGTCGAAGCGGCGCGCTGCCGATCTCCTGAAATCAGCCTGACCTATTTTGAAGCGGGTACCCTCTGTGCGCTCTGGTGCCTGGCCCAGGCTAGGCTTGATATCGTCTTCCTTGAAATTGGGCTTGGGGGACGTCTGGATGCGGTCAATATTATCGATGCCGATGTCGCCATCGTTACCACTATTGCCCTGGATCATGCCAGTTTCCTGGGGACTGATCTGGCCCAGATAGGCCGCGAGAAAGCGGGTGTTTTCCGCGCTGACCGACCCGCAGTACTGGGCAGCAAGTGTTTGCCGGACAGCGTTGCCGACACCGCTCGCAAGCTTGGCGCGCCGCTATATTCGCTGGGTGACAGCTTTGAACGTTGCCCGGTTGAAGGCGGTCTATGGCGTTGGCAGGGCCGGCGAGCCGATGGCCTGCCATTAACCCTGGACAGACTGCCTGATCCCGGGTTGCCGCTGGATAACGCCGCCACAGCACTCCAGGCACTGGCGCTGGCAGGTTGTGACCTTGCCGTTGAAGCTACCCGACAGGCATTGGCTGATGTTGAGCTTTCCGGGCGAATGCAATGGATCGGCCAATGGTGTCTGGATGTCGGTCATAACCCCCATGCGGCAGCCTATCTGGCCAAGCGTCTGGGAACACGGCCAAATGCCAGGCTATGGTGCGTGATTGGCATGCTGGATGACAAGGATGTCGAAGGCGTTGTGGCGCACTTGGTACCCGTGGTGACGGACTGGGTCTGTGTTGGCCTGTCAGGGCCAAGAGGGCGCTCGGCGCAATCACTGGCCGCAGAAATCGAGCGCCAGGGAGGTGTCGTGCATGGATGTGCGGCTACGCCGACACTGGGGGCCGAATCACTGAAGGATAAGCTGATGCCGGAAGACAGGGTGCTTGCGACCGGCTCGTTTTTCACTGTAGGGGAACTGTTGGCAACTGATCTGCCGCAGGCGACGTGCGCTACCCGTCGTGAGTAAACCATGCGCGGGCGCATGCTGAGAGGAGGGAGTAAAACATGAAATACGGCAAAACAGAACGCATCAGCGGCATTGTCATCCTGGTGTCCCTGGCCATTATTCTGCTGCCCTGGTTAATGAGCGAGCCGGCACCCAGGGCAGAGCGTCAACAACCTTCTTTTACCATTGAGCGCCCGATTGATGTGCCGCGCCGAGAGGTGGTGGCGCCTGAACAACCGGAAAGCATTCAGCTGGCCAATGAGCCTGCGCCCGTTTCAACCGATGCCGAGACCCCAAGGGTGACACCCTCAAACCCTGAACCCGCTGACATTGCACGGCCCGATGACTCGGAAAACGCAGATGCAGACGACCGTGATGGGAGCGCAGATGACACCAGCAATAATGATGCCATGCCAGCCGCCAGTTCTGAAGGCGAATGGGGGGTGCAGATTGGCAGTTTTGGCAACCCTGAAAACGTTGAGCGTTTGAGAGCTGAACTGGAAGAGCAGGGCTTCAGTGTCTTTACCCGTGAACGCAACGATGAGCTGACAGCGGTTCTGGTCGGGCCTTTTGAATCGACAGCACAAGGTGAGCGCGCCGTGGCACTGATTAAAGAACAGGTCAATTACCAGGGGCTGCTGGTGCGAGTGAGAGACTGATCTATGGCGTTAACCTGGATTGATGCATTGTTTCTTGCGGTGCTGGCGCTTTCCACGCTGGCGGGCTTCGCGCGTGGCCTGATTCGTGAAGCCCTGGGCCTGGCGGCCTGGGTGGTGGCGCTTCTGGTCGCGCGGGTGTTGGCAGAGCCGGTCGCAGATCTGTTGGCGGACTTTATCGACAACGCTGATGCGCGTCTGGTACTAGCCTTTGTACTGGTGATTTTTGCAGTGATTTTGCTGTGTGGTATTGTCATTCGCCTCGTGCATGCCGCTATTGTCTGGGTCGGCATGGGGTTTCTGAACCGGCTGGCAGGCGCTGCCTTCGGTGCTGCAAGAGGCGCTGCGATTCTGGTGGTGGTAACGGTGATGATCACCCTGACCCCACTGGTCGAACTTGACGCCTGGCAGGAAGCCACCTTGAGACCAACGTTTGAACAGCTACGCGAATGGGCATTGAGCCAGCTCGATCAGTGGGAAGGTCGTCTACCGCAGGCGCCGGAGTCATTGAAGGATATTCCCTTGCCCCAGCTGCCTCAGCGCAATGCGGGGTAAGCGTCTGACAGCAAGAATTAACAACCGGCTGATGGCCATTGTCTGATTGTCTGTATAACCAGGGTGCCGGATCAATGTGCTTCAGGCCACCCGTGTTATCGTATCGAGTGAGGTATAACGTATGTGCGGTATAGTGGGCCTTCTGGCCAAGCAAACGGTGAATCAGGCAATTTACGACGCCTTGACCGTACTTCAGCACCGAGGCCAGGACGCTGCGGGAATGATGACCTGGAGCGAAGGACGCTTTCTACTGCGCAAGAGTAATGGCCTGGTACGCGATGTATTCCATACCCGTCATATGGCGCGCCTGAAAGGTAACCTGGGTATTGGCCACGTTCGCTACCCGACGGCCGGCTCGTCCAGTGAGGCCGAATCGCAGCCTTTCTATGTGAACTCGCCCTATGGCATTGCCCTGGCGCACAATGGCAATCTGACCAACTCAGACCAGCTCAAGCAGGAGCTGTTCTCAACCGACCTGCGTCATATCAATACCAGTTCAGACTCAGAAGTATTGCTCAATGTATTTGCCCATGAATTGGGCAAGCAGGGCCTGCATCTGGAAGCGGAAGATATCTTTGACTCAGTACGCCGCGTTCATCGGCGCTGCCAGGGCGGCTATGCAGCGGTAGCGATCATCAACGGCTTCGGCATGGTAGCCTTCCGGGACCCCTCTGGCATTCGTCCTGTGGTGTTTGGCACCCGTCAGGTAGACGGACACCAGGAAGTGATGATTGCCTCTGAATCGGTGGCGCTGGATGTGGGTGGCTTCGAGCTGGAAAGAGACCTGGCGCCTGGCGAGGCAATTTTTGTGGATATGCAGGGCAGGATTCATACGCAGGTATGTGCCGACCGTCCTGTCTTGCGTTCATGCATTTTTGAACACGTATACCTGGCACGCCCCGATTCGATACTGGATGGCGCCTACGTGTATGGGACACGCATGCAGATGGGCCGCAAGCTGGGTGACCGGGTGTTGAGTGAGTGGCCTGACCACGATATCGACGTGGTGATCCCGATTCCTGATACGTCACGTACGTCAGCGCTGGAAATGGCGCAGCATCTGGGCGTCACCTACCGTGAAGGCTTCATGAAGAACCGCTACATTGGGCGTACCTTTATCATGCCGGGGCAGACACAGCGCAAAAAATCCGTCCGCCAGAAGCTGAATGCCATTGATGTAGAGTTCAAGGATAAGAATGTTCTGCTGGTGGACGACTCCATCGTCAGAGGGACGACCTGCAAGCAGATCATCCAGATGGCCCGGGATGCCGGCGCGCGAAACGTCTATTTTGCCTCAGCGGCTCCGCCGGTCCGTTATCCGAATGTTTACGGTATCGATATGCCTGCGGCCTCTGAGCTGATTGCCCATGGTCGCAGCGAAGAGGAAGTCGGTCAGCTGATTGGCGCCGACCGCATGTTCTATCAGGATCTTGAAGACCTGAAAGAAGCCTGCCGTGAGGTCAATCCCGCCTTTGACGGATTTGACTGCTCGGTATTTGATGGCAATTACGTTACCGGGGATATCGATAGCGCCTATCTTCAGGCGCTGGAGGAAAGCCGCAGTGATTCCGCCAAGGATCATAGTGCCGGCGATCATGCCCTGGTTGATATGCATAACCAGGATGACGATCTGGATGACTGATGATCGAGCAAGAGGAGCTTCCCATGCACGATGATTCTATTCACAAAGATCCTGTTCACAAGGCATCTATCCACGAAAACGCGAGCCATGAGCCTTCCGGGCAGGATGAAGCGTTGCCTATGGCAATGCATGACAGCGTGTTGGAGGAAGCGTCGCTGGCGGACATGTCGCTTGAAACCCTGGCGGTGCGTGCCGGGCATGATCGCACGGCTGAGCAGGAACATTCCGAGCCTATCTTCCCAACATCCAGCTTTGTGTATTCCAGTGCCGCCGAGGCGGCACGCAAGTTCAGTGGTGAAGAAGCCGGTAATGTCTACTCGCGCTTTACCAATCCGACAGTACGTACCTTTGAGCAGCGTCTGGCAGCCATGGAAGGTGGCGAGCGCTGTGTGGCGACCAGTTCCGGCATGTCGGCGATTCTTGCGACTGCCATGGCACTGCTGAACGCCGGTGATGAAATTGTGGCGTCGCGCTCGCTGTTTGGCTCAACGGTCAGCCTGTTCGACAAGTACCTGGGCAAGTTCGGCATTGTTACCCGTTACGTGGAACTCTCGGACCTCGACGCCTGGGAGGCTGCCATCACCCCGGCGACCAGAATGCTGTTTGCCGAAACGCCCTCCAACCCACTGTCTGAAGTGGCTGATGTGCCTGCTCTGGCGACATTGGCCAGGCAGCATGGTGTTCTGCTGGCGATCGATAACTGCTTTCTGACGCCGGCGTTACAGCAACCTCTGGCGCTGGGGGCGGATCTGATTATCCATTCGGCCACCAAATACCTTGATGGCCAGGGGCGTGCCGTGGGCGGCGCGGTAGTCGGTAGCCACGCGCTGATGGAAGAGGTTTTCGGCGTAGTGCGAACCTGTGGGCCCTGCATGAGCCCCTTCAATGCCTGGGTATTTACCAAGGGGCTGGAGACGTTGTCGCTGCGCATGAAGGCACACTGTGAACAGGCACTTAGTCTGGCCAGATGGTTGCAACAGCATCCAGCTGTCAGTCGTGTCTACTATAGTGGCCTTGAGGATCATCCTCAGCATGCATTGGCCCGCCGGCAGCAGAAGGGCTATGGTGCTGTCCTGGGGTTCGAAGTCATCAATGGCCAACAGGGCGCCTGGCAGGTAATTGATGCGACCCGCATGCTGTCGATTACCGGCAATCTTGGCGATGTCAAAACAACCATCACCCATCCTGCCACGACCACTCATGGTCGACTCTCCGAGGCGCAGCGGGAGTCGGCCGGCATTACTCCGGGGCTCGTCCGCGTGGCGGTAGGGCTGGAACATCTGGATGATATTCGGCGTGACCTGGCCCGCGGCCTGGATGCCTTGGCAGGGTAATCACGCAACCATCCTCAAAGACACCACAACCGGGCATTATTGCCCGGTTTTATTTCCACCATATTATTTCGGCGATCGGTATTTTTTCCGAATGAAGTGTTCAGCTTTTTTCAGCAGTTAAATGTTCCTTTAAAGACTACAATAATTATATTGGCTTTTAAGATTGCATTTTCTCTCTTAACGGCATGCCTCCATAAAAAAAGTGGTTTTTCAAACGTATCAAGAGATTATTTCAAGGGCATCACCATGTGGAAAAACAGTCAGGCAGGCTGGGGAATAATTGCCATTTTCATGCACTGGGTAAGTGCTGTTGTGGTTGTGGGCCTGTTTATCCTTGGATGGTGGATGACTGACCTGGGGTATTATGATCCATGGTATAATCAGGCACCCTGGATCCATCGTTCACTGGGTGTCCTCTTGTTGGGTTTTATAGTGCTCAGGCTCATGTGGCGCCTGGTACAGCCCACTCCGTTAGCTCAGGGTAAACGCTGGGAAAACATTGCGGCCCATGCAGGTCATTCACTGCTCTATGTTCTATTAATAACGGTCTTTGTCAGTGGTTATCTGATGTCAACGGCCAAAGGCAGCCCGATTGATGTGTTTGGATGGTTTGCTCTTCCTGCCACTCTGCATGGCTTACCCAACCAAGCCAGCCTGGCAGGGGATATTCACTGGTATAGCGCTCTGGCGCTCATCATTCTGGCATCAGGTCATATGCTGGCGGCCTTCAAGCACCATTGGATAGACCGTCATACCACCTTGAAACGTATGCTCGACCCGCGTTACTCAGTGCGCGATAAATAACTGTTACTTGAATAATGATTCTATAAAACTGCGAAAGGAAATGTATTATGTTGAATAAAACTGCCATTGCTGGCGCCATTGCCGCTGTTAGCCTGGTACCGCTCAGTCAGGCGCATGCCGATACTTATGCTGTTGATATTGAAGGTCAGCATGCGTTTATTCAGTTCAAGATCAGTCATCTGGGGTTCTCATATATTCTGGGTAGCTTTGAAGATTTTGATGGTGAATTCTTTTACGATCCGGACGACCTGGAAGCGTCTTCAATTGATATGGAAGTACAGGTTAATAGCCTGAATTCCAATCATGCTGAACGTGATCGTCATATTCTTGATGAAGATTTCCTGCATGCCAGTGAATATCCGACCGCCACCTTCACATCGACCGACTTTGAGCCAACGGACGATAATTCCGGTGTGCTCAGCGGTGAGCTGACCCTGCGTGGTGAAACCCAGCGCTTTGAAATGCCGGTGACCCTGATGGGAGAGGGCGAAGACCCCTGGGGTAATTATCGCGCGGGTTTTGAAGGCAGCACGGAATTGACCCTGGCCGATTACGGCATTGATATGAGCAGCTTCCCGGAAGTTATGCATACCCTGGAACTTTACGTGACGTTTGAAGGCGTTCGTCAGTAAGCTCTCTGGCATTTTTTAAAACGGTCATGATGATAGCCACCCCAGTTAAATGGGGTGGCTTTTGTGGCTTTATCTATCAACGTCTGGAGGTCGTGCCATCAAGATTGCGTCGCAGCATGGTTTGGGTAAAACCCTTTGGCAACAGACATGGCCAATGGCGATCGGGGTACTGGCCCTGCTGGGCTTCCAACTGGTTGACAGTGCCTTTATTGCTCGCCTCGGCACAGCCCCCCTGGCCGCACAATCCTTTACCTTCCCGCTGTCATTTCTGATTATTGGTGTCCAGGTCGGGATGGGAATTGCCATTGCGGCACTTATTTCGCGGACACTCGGCGCCGGTGAGAACGAGCGTGCCAAACGCCTGGGCAGTCTGGTATTGATGATGGGAAGCGGCGTGATCGCTCTGCTGGCGCTTCTACTGGGGCTTTTCCAGAACGTTATCTTTACCCAGCTTGGGGCCGATGAGACAACTCTGGGGTATATCAACCGTTATTGGTGGCCCCAGCTGTTGGCTGCCTGGCTGGGGGCCTTGTTGTATTTTGTATATAGCGTCTTTCGTGCCAATGGTGACACTCAGTTGCCCGGCAAGATGATGGTACTCAGTAGTGCTGTTAATCTGGCGCTGGACCCGTTGCTGATTTTCGGATGGGGCCCCTGGGAGGGGCTGGGTCTGCCGGGTGCTGCCTGGGCGACAACGATTGCCTTCTCAACCGGCCTGGCAATTACCGGGCGTCGACTGATCCTGCGCCAATGGCTCAGGGTGTCGGGGCTGTATCAGGAGGCACGGGTCTCGTCGCGGCCCTTCATGCACATCGCCGGCCCGGCAATGATTGGCCAGTTAATGCCTCCTCTGGCTGCGATGCTGGCGATTGCGGTAGTGGCTTCCCAGGGGGAAATCCACGTAGCGGCCTGGGGGCTGGCAAGTCGCCTGGAAACGGTCTCGCTGATGGTGATTCTGGCCATGACCATGTCGTTGCCCCCCTGGCTCGGGCGATGCTATGGAGCGGGTGATTGGGGGCAGATACACCGTCTGATGCGGTTGGCTCTGAAAGTTGCTGTGGTCTGGCAGCTCATGCTGGGTATCCTGCTGGCACTGGCTGCGCCCTGGGTGGCTGCAGCCCTGACCAGCGAAAAAGCGGTGCAGGACGCCTTGATCCTGTTGATCCGCTTTCTGTTACCCAGTTATGCGGCCTTGGGTATCTGCATGCTGGTGGTATCAGCCGGCAATGCGCTGGGTTGGCCTCTACGTGCCATGCTGCTGTCGGCCGCACGGTTATTTATCTGCTATCTTCCCTGCATCTGGCTAGGGTCAGTGCTGGGCGGCTGGTCGGGCATTGCCATGGGCGCCGCGGTGGGGAATGTGTTGGCCGGATTAACCGCCTGGTGGGTTTTGCGCAGCATTCTATCCAGGCCAAAGCGTAAGCCTGGCCCGACGTCGTCAGGCGAGTACCCTGCCGGCGAACCTGGCTCGCCGGGTTAAACGGTATGTTCAGGCGCTGGGCGAAGTGACAGATTGCTTACTGGCTTCGGTGTTGCTGCCACTCGAAATAGACCAGCATGGCGGCCATGATCAGATAGCCAATTACAAAATCCGGAGCGGCATTCAGAGTCAGTTCGGGCGCATGCATCAGGCCGACAAATGAAAAGCCGGCCGCGGTCAACGCGAACACGGCGGCACGCCGGAACTGATGATCAATCACTGAAACGGTAATGGCACCCAGAAAAATTGCCATGAACATGGCGCCCTGGCCCATCAGTACAATAGCGTTGGAGATATCGCTGACGACCTCTTCCGCACCACGGTTGAAGCGGGTCATCACGTAGTTGGCGAAATAGGGCAGCATGGCCAGGGCAACGGCGGGATAGTAGCGCGTGTCGTTGGCCTGGAAAGCGGTGGCAATCATTGAAATGCCCACAAATACCAGAATGGGGGCGACCACTGAAACCGGAATGATGGCGGCCAAGGCTGCAATCAGGCCAAACATGGTAGCAACGGCGTAGACAGCCCCGTTCAACAGGCTGTAGCCACGTCCGGCGCCCATCCACTTGGCACCCACAGTGGCAATATACACCGTGGTCGGAAATACGCCGCCAAACAGGGCACCCAGCATGGTACCGGCACCATCCACGGCCTGACACTCCCTGACATCATAGCCATCGCCGGCCGCTTCCATGGCTTCCACGTTGTTGATGGTTTCAATGGCGTTATAAAGGGTAATCGGCAATACCACCGTCAACACCGCCAACATACTGGTAAACAGCAGGCCCAAGCCTTCGTACCAGTCCATACCCGGTATGAGTGGATAGAAGCCCAGATGGGTGAAGGCATCGCTGAACCGTTCACTCCCTGAATCGCCAATCAGGTAGGCCATCAGGGTGCCGACAATAATCGCAAACAGGGAGGTCGGGATGCGAAAGGGCATGCTGACCCGGGCGACAAGGCCGATAATAATCAGGGTTAGCACAACCAGGCCGATAATGGGCATTTCCAGGGTCTTGAACAGCATTTCACCGGCAATAAAGGTCAGGGCGACACCGGCCACTGCGCCCAACATGGCCGCACGGGGAAGGTGGTACTGCACCCAGCGACCAATAAAACTGATGGATGTCTCGATGGCCCCACTGATAAAGCAGGCAGCAACGGCAATCTTCCAGGCCATTTCTGCATCGCCGGTCAGCTGCTTGGCAGGCAAGAGCACGCCAAACAGGAACACAAACATGACAGGAGTGGAAATACCGTAGGAGAGAGCGGTGACATCATTGCGGTTTTCCTTGCGCGCCAGTCGCGCCGCGCTCCATGCATAGTAGAAGTTGCCTGCCATGACAGCGATTGCCGCCCCGGGCAGCACCTGCCCATAGACAATGTCGGCGGGAAAACCCATCCCCAGCATGGTGATGGCAATAATCACAAAGTTAGCGATATTGTTCTGAAAAAGTGCAAAGAAGGCGTCCGTATCTTCTTTTTTATACCAGGGGTAGGGGGTATTGCTCACTGCCATCGTCAGTCTCGCTGTCTGGATGATTACAAAGGCGGTGATTCTACGCAAAAAAACGCCCGGGAGTATCCCCCCGGGCGTTTTTAAGCCTTAAAACGGGCGTCTAGTCGTTAACGGCCGCAATGGCCTTGGCAAGATAGGGCAGATTGGCATGAGAGAAGCCGGCCACATTGGCGCGTCCAGAGCGTACCATATAGATGCCGAACTCATCGCGCAGGCGGTCAACCTGTTCCGGGGTCAGCCCGGTATACGAGAACATGCCCTGCTGCTCGGCAACGCAGGCATATTTTTCAGCCAGGCCATACGGCTTCAGTGCCTCCACAAAATCACGCCGCAGGGTATTGATGCGATCGCGCATCTCCGTCAGCTCTTCACGCCACATGGCGGTCAGTTCAGGATCATGGAGAATCTCGCTGACAATTGATCCCCCATGAGCCGGCGGGTTGGAGTAGTTCTCACGGGCCACAATGGCCACCTGTGAACGCACATTCTCCATCTGTTCGGCGTCTTTGGCGACCATGATCAGGCAGCCGGTTCGCTCGCAATAGATCCCGAAGTTCTTGGAGCATGAGCTGGTAATAATGACTTCATCCAGCTGTTCCGCCATCAGCCGAACGCCATAGGCATCCTCGTCCAGGCCGGTGCCAAATCCCTGGTAGGCGAAATCAATCAGGGGTAACAGCTGACGCTCGCGAACGACGTCCAGGACGGTCTGCCACTGCTGCTGGGAGAGGTCAAAGCCGGTCGGGTTATGGCAACAGGCGTGCAACACCACGACATCACCGTGCGGTATCTGCTGGATGGCTGCCAGCATGCCATCAAAGTCCAGTCGGTTATCCGCATCGACATAAGGATATTTCTTAAGCTTGATACCTGCTGCCGAAAAAATGCCCAGATGGTTTGGCCAGGTAGGATCGCTCACCCAGATACCTTTGTCAGGCAGCTGAGCGGCAATGAAGTCTGCTGCCAGGCGCAAGGCACCTGTGCCACCAGGTGACTGGGTGGCACTGGCACGATTGGCTTCCAGTACTGGCGAGCTGGCGCCCAGCACCATGGGCAGAAGGGCCTTGCCGTACTCCGGGGCACCGTGAGAACCAATGTAGGTCTTGGTGGTTTCATTCTTGAGCAGGCGAGCTTCCGCTTCCTTGACAGCGCGCATTACCGGCGTAGTGCCGTTTTCATCGCGATAAACCCCGACGCCAAGGTCGACCTTCTGGGGGTTGGTATCTTTCTTGAAAGCTTCGATCAGCCCGAGAATAGCATCTCCAGGGACTCGCTCAATATGCTCAAACATTTATTTGGCTACCTCGTCAGTTCTGGCGGCAAGAGTGAAATCATCGTGACACAAGCCACCTTTATCATGGGACCACCAGGTGACCCTTGTTTCGCCCCACTGAGTGGTGATTTTGGGATGATGATTGGCCTCTTCGGCCAGATCTCCCACCCGCTGGGTAAATGCCAGGGCCTGGGCGAAGTCGCTAAAGGTAAAACGGCGTGTCAGCTTCATGATGCCATCGCGGTCGATAATCTGCCACTCCGGAAGTGCTTCAGCCTCTTTCAGGCAAGCGTCCAACGTCATGGCTGCTGACTGGCTGGATGATGTTTCATGGTTGGCCATGATGCTTCTCCTCGCGTTGATGGATATCATATATACTATAAAAGAATATAAATCATATTATATATTCTTTTTTATTCTTTCAAATATTGGCTATCGTTACTCTCACCTTTTCATGTGTTTGTGAGGTATCGGCTGTTGTTTCCTTATCGTACGTTTGTGGACTCTACCTTTCCAGACCGCATTCCTGAGCAGTGCCCGGGGAGCGTCAGTCTTGTGGGTGCCGGTCCGGGAGACCCTGAACTACTTACTTTGAAAGCCTATCGGCGGATAATCGACGCCGATGTTGTGCTTTATGACCGACTGGTAAGCGCAGAAATCCTGACGCTGATACCGGCTGGGGCGCAAAGATATTATGTCGGTAAAGCCTGTTCCAACCACAGCGTAGCACAAGAGGATATCAATCAGTCGTTGGTGGATTGGGCGCAGACTGGCAAGAAAGTTGTTCGCCTGAAAGGCGGTGATCCATTTATTTTCGGGCGCGGTGGTGAGGAAATGGAAACGCTGGTCGCCAACAATGTCAACGTCGAAGTGATTCCCGGCATTACGGCTGCGTCCGGCTGTGCTGCCTATGCCGGTATTCCGTTGACTCACCGTGATCATGCCCAGTCAGTGCGTTTTGTCACCGGCCACCTCAAACAAGGCGGCGAAATGGACTGGTCGTGCCTGGCGCAGGCGGGCCAGACCCTGGTGTTCTACATGGGGCTTGGGAACCTGCAGTACATCTGCACGTCGCTGATGGATCATGGCCTGGCGTCACACACGCCGGTCGCCTTGATTGCCCAGGGAACTACTCGCCATCAGCAGGTTCATACGGGGACCCTTACCTCATTACCATCAGGCTTTTATAACGGTGATATCGGCTCACCTTCCCTGATTGTGATTGGTGATGTGGTAGCGCTGAGTGCCAGGCTTGACTGGTTTGACCCTGAAAAAAAGGGCTGCTGCGGCTTCGTTAACGAGGATGTCAAGAACGTTAGCGTGTCATTAGCGTGAGCCAATTTGACGTTGCGTTCACGTAGGTGACTGGCCAGATGCGCACAGCTGTGTATGCTGTAGGGTGTAACGTTTTTTTTCGCTTGCCAATCACCGACCGCTGTTACGCATGATTGCAATAGGCAACAGCGCTTTCGAGAGAGAGAAGCATCCATGTCAGATACCAACAAGCCATCCGATGACAGCAGCTCAGCCGAGAATTCGCCATCAACGTCTCATGGCGCTGCTGCCAAGCCTGATATGAAAACCCTGATGCAGGATAACCGAGTGAGAGGCATTGCCGGTATTGCGGCGATTGCGGTTATCTGGGCTGTTATCGCTCAATCCAGCGCCGGGTCCAGGGCAGATCGAATTGATATGATTGAAGGACAGCTGGCCGAGTCGGAGCAGTCTCGCCAGGCACTGAGTGCCGAGATTTCCGAGCTGGAAGAAGCCGAAATGAACCTCACTGCCATGCAGGATGAAATGGCGGCGATTGAGGAGCAACAGGCGGCAGGTCAGGCCGAGCTGGAATCCACTCGAACGGCTATCAGCGAGGCAGAAGACACCCTGGCCTCACTGGATGAGCAACGCGAATCCATGGAGCAGGAAATTGAGTCGCTGGCCGGTGAGATTGAAACCCATGAAGCCCAGCTGGAGGAGCTCAACAATGAGCTTGCCCAGGCAGAGCAAGCACGTGATGACGCGCAAGCAGCCCGTCAGGAGGCTGAAGAAGCCCTCGAAGCAGCGCAGTCTGATCGTCAGCAAGCCGAAGATGCGAGCCAGCAGGCTGAGCAGGAGCGCGCAGCTGCGGAAGAGGCGCGAGAGCAGGCTGAAGCTGATATCGAAAACCTCGAGGGTCAGATTGAAGAGGCCAACAGCGAATTGACGGCTGTTCAGGAAGACATTGCAGCGACCCGGGAGGAACGTGACGCCCTGGTGGAAGAACGCGATAACCTGGCCAATGAGCGCAATGCGCTGGAGGAAGAGGTAGAAGGGTTGACGGCGCAGCGTGAAGACGAGCAGGCCAGCCTAGAAGAGGTGCGCACCGAGTTTGGTGATCTGGAGGTGGCCCTTGAGATTGGCCGCGAAGAGCTGACGTCGGTCAATGACAATATCGACCAGCGTGAAACACAGCTGGAGCGTCTTGAAACACAGCTCAACAACTGGCGGGATGAGCTGGGCTCCCTGGAGTCGCGCATGGAAGAAGTCGATGATACGACAGATGCTGAAGCCACCGACGGCGAAGCAGCTGAAGATGCCAGTGAAAACGTGTCAGACGAAGCTGAAGAGACAGACCAGCAGGACGCTGAAGAAGCGTAAGCATAGACGTCTTGATGTTACCGCCTGATTAGCAACCGAATGATGCGCTGCTGATGGCGGTTTGGGGTATACCTTCGAGCGGGCACCTGCATTGCGCAGTTGCCCGCTTTGTGTTTATGGTGCTTTATTTCCACAAGTGACTACGCATGGATTTCAGC
Source organism: Halomonas sp. (assembly GCF_007625055.1). GTDB lineage: Bacteria > Pseudomonadota > Gammaproteobacteria > Pseudomonadales > Halomonadaceae > Vreelandella. The sequence goes on along the minus strand of NZ_VMQS01000020.1, from coordinate 16,238 downwards.
CAGGCAATCAACATTATCAGCGCAATAGCCCCCAGTAACCTGGTTTTTGCAGTGCTGGGGCTTACGCTGGCCGCCTTTATCTGGGGGCGTTTTCGCTACGATCTGGTGGCGCTGTCGGCATTGCTTGGCTCGGTCATGCTTGGGCTGGTGCCGGCAGAGGATGCGTTCAGTGGTTTTGGTCACCCGGCGGTGATCACCGTGGCGGCAGTGCTGGTATTGAGCCGTGGTTTTGAACGCTCTGGTGTGGTCGATGTCATTGCCGGACAAGTTCTTAAAGTGGGTGAGCGCCTGATCCTGCAGCTGGCGGTACTGGTCGGTACAGTGGTGGTGCTTTCCGGCATCATGAATAATGTAGGGGCGCTGGCCTTGCTGTTACCTGTCGCCCTGCGTCTGGCCAGAGAACATGACACCTCGCCATCGCTGTTACTGATGCCCCTGGCCTTTGGTTCCCTGCTGGGCGGGCTGACCACCCTGATTGGAACGCCCCCCAATATCATCATTTCCAGTTATCGCGGCAGTATTACCGGCGAGACCTTCAGCATGTTCAGCTTTTTTCCGGTGGGTGCCGTCGTGGCGCTGACCGGCTTTGTATTTATCATTCTGATCGGTTGGCGGCTGACGCCCAGTCGCGCGGGTAATGCTTCGATGGAAGGTATGTTTGATACCGCGCATTACCTGGTTGAGCTCAAGGTGGATGAAGACGCCAGGGCAAACGGCATGACCCTGCAGCAGCTTCGCCACGAACTGGAAGAAACGCTGCCTATTCTGGGGGTGGTACGCGATGATCAGCGGCGAACCGGAAATACCTTCTATGCAGCCCTGCAGACAGGCGACATCCTGTTGCTGGAAGCCGGGCCTGATGAGCTCAAACAGCTGGAAGACAAGCTGGGGCTGAGCGTCATCAGTGCTGATCAGGATGATGATGCTGCAGACGCCGATTCTCAGGTGGATACGGAAGGCCTGCAGCTGGTGGAAGCCGTGGTACGTAATGACTCGATAATGATTAATCGCAGCATTCGCCAGCTCAGGTTGCACCATCAGTTTGATATGCATCTGGTCGCCGTCGCCAGGGATGGCGAACGCCTCAGGCAGCGCCTGCGGGATATCCGTTTTCAGCCAGGCGATGTGTTGCTCTTACAGGGCGACGACGACATGCATGAAGGGCTGGCTGCTCTGGGCTGCCTGCCATTAGCCAGCCGTGAACTCCAGCTGGGCCAACCGCGCAAGCTGCTGCTTTCGTTGGCTATCTTTGCTCTGGCGATTGCGGCAATGCTGTTGAACCTGCTGCCAGCAGCCGTGGCGTTAAGCACAGCAGCGCTGGTTTCCCTGCTGATTGGCGTCCTGCCTCTGCGCGAAGCCTATCAGGCGATTGACGGACCCGTGATTGTGCTTTTGGGTGCCATGATTCCTGTCGGGCAAGCACTGGAAACCAGCGGCGGTGCGGCACTGATTGCCGATGCCTTGCTTGAGCTGGGCAGTAGTTGGCCCATACCGGCAACACTGGTAGGACTTTTCATGCTCAGCTTACTGCTTTCCAACGTAATCAATAATGCCGCGGCGGCCTTATTGATGGCACCCATTGCAGCCAGCCTGGCTAAAGGGTTTGAGGTGTCGCTTGACCCGTTTTTGATGGTCGTGGCCGTTAGCGCTTCCAGCGCGTTTCTGACGCCAATCGGTCATCAGTCCAATACGTTGGTATTGGGTCCGGGAGGCTATCGGTTCAGCGACTATTGGAAAATGGGGTTGCCACTTTCCCTTTTGGTCATGTTGGTGGGGATTCCTATGATACTTTGGCGATGGCCGCTATAAATGTATGAAAATTTTGCTAGGCTTGAAGTCATTAAAAGCGAAAATTATCAACGGGCCAGGCCATGAACCAACATTACCGACAGGACGCGATTGTAGAACTGGTACGCCAGAACGGTTACGTCAGCATTGAGCAATTGACCGAACACTTTGCGGTAACGCCTCAAACCATCCGGCGCGACCTGAATACGCTGGCAGAAGAAGGCCGTATCCGCCGGGTTCACGGTGGAGCGGGGATAGAGTCAAGCACGGTCAATACCGCCTACAGCACCCGCAAGACGCTGCACCTGCAAGAAAAGGAACGCATTGCCCGCACGCTGGCCGCCCATATCCCCGATCATGCCTCGCTGTTTATCAACATCGGCACCAGCAATGAGATCATTGCCAAGGCATTGCTGGATCATCGTGGGCTGGAAATCATCACCAATAACCTGAGTGTTGCCGCCATCCTTCAGCATAAGGAAGACTTCACGGTGATTGTCGCCGGTGGCCAGGTGCGCTCCCGTGACGGCGGCATCATTGGTGAGGCCACCATCGATTTTATCAGCCAATTCAAGGTGGATTACGGCATTATCGGGATCAGTGGCATCGATGAGGATGGCTCGCTGCTGGAGTTTGACTACCAGGAAGTGAGAGTGGCGCAGGCCATTATTGCCAATTCACGACGCGTCTACCTGGCTGCCGACTATTCCAAGTTTCACCGCAATCCCGTGGTGCGTCAGGGCAATATCGCCCAGCTGGATGCACTGTTCACCGATCGCCACCCCCCTGAGGCGATTATGCGTCTGCTCACCCAGCATGATGTCGCCCTGCATATTGCCAGAGCAGATGATCAGGTACGCTCAGTCGACACCTCTTTACATGCTAATCCTTAACTAAAATTCATGATTACACGTATAATGTCGATCCGAAATATTTTCGTACTTGAGCCTTCTGGGGCAGTAAAGTAGCCTTACAATGTCTTAAAACGAAAACCAACAAAACAAAGCGAAACTTCCCATGCCATCTTACATACTCGCTATTGATCAAGGCACCACCAGCTCAAGGGCCATCCTGTTTGACCGCCAGGGGCAGGTTGTCAGCGTTGCCCAACAGGAATTTCCTCAGCATTTTCCCAGTGACGGCTGGATAGAACACGACCCGGAAAATATCTGGGACACCGTCATTGAAACCTGCCGGGAGGTGATTGCCAAAACGGGAGTTGATATCCAGGATATTGCCGGTGTCGGGATCACCAACCAGCGTGAAACCACCGTCGTCTGGGATCGTCAGACCGGCAAGCCGCTCTATAATGCGATTGTCTGGCAGGACCGTCGCACATCGCAATTGTGTGAAAACCTGCGTGAACAAGGCCATACAGAGGCCGTTCAAGCCAGCACGGGGCTGTTGATAGACCCGTATTTTTCCGCGACCAAGATTGCCTGGATTCTGGATAACGTCGACGGCGCCCGTGAGCGGGCAGAGCGCGGTGAGCTGGCCTTTGGCACCATCGACAGCTTTCTCATCTGGCGCCTGTCTGATGGTCAGCACCACGTCACGGATGCCACCAACGCCTCACGCACGGCGCTGTTCAACATTCATGAGCAACAGTGGGATGAAGCGCTGCTGGCGCTGTTCCGTATTCCTGAAAGCCTGTTGCCTGAAGTGAAGGATTCCAGCGACGATTTTGGCAGCATTGCCAAGCACTGGCTGGGCGCGGAACTCCCTATTGCCGGGGTCGCCGGCGACCAGCAGGCCGCCCTGTTCGGGCAGGCCTGCTTCACGCCCGGCATGGGTAAGAGCACCTACGGTACCGGGTGTTTCATGATCGTCAACACGGGCGATGAACCGGCTACATCGCGAAACCGCCTGCTGACCACCATTGGCTATCGCCTGAACGGAAAGCCGACCTATGCCATGGAAGGCAGTATTTTTGTGGCCGGGGCGACCGTACAGTGGCTCAGGGATGGTCTCAACCTGTTTGCCGATGCGGCGGAAACCGAGGCGTTGGCCCGGGAAACCCGCAGCGGCCACAGCGTCTACCTGGTACCTGCCTTTACCGGCCTTGGGGCCCCGCATTGGGACCCGAAAGCCCGCGGTGCCATCTTCGGCCTGACCCGCGATACCGGGATTGCCGAGATCGTTGCCGCAGGCTTGCAGGCCGTCTGCTATCAGACCCGAGACCTGCAGCACTGCATGAACGACGATATGGCGGCCACGCCCGGTAAACTGCGGGTTGATGGCGGTATGGTCAAGAACAGCTGGGTAATGCAGTTTCTCGCCGATATGCTGGGCGTTGAAGTTGACCGACCCGCCGTGTTGGAAACCACAGCGCTGGGCGTTGCCTACCTGGCGGGGCTGCGCCTGGGTTGGTATGCCAACCTGGAAGAGATCCAGGGGCTGTGGCGCTGCGAGTCCAGCTTTACTCCCAAAATGGATGAAGCCACCCGGGAAGACCTGTATCAGGGCTGGCTGGATGCGGTAGCGCGGGTCAAATCTCACTAATGGGCCTGAGGCCTATCGTGTAGTGGCCCGGGTTGCCGTAAGACCTCAACAGGCCCGGGTCCAATAACAGTAAAACCCCACTGGCAGCTATTGCCGGTGGGGTTTTTTTATGGTGCAGCAGGCGTGTGGGATTCAGGCCAAGGGGGGTGTCAAGGCATCGCCGTCAAGCGCTGACACGGCTCTGGTCGCTTTCTGTAAAGCGTGCGGTGTCAGGTATCTTGTCGAAATACTCATTGAATCGCTCGTCTGCCTGATCGCCAAACAGCATCCGGCAGGCCTCCTTCAACCCTTCGGAATGCCGCAGGTCATCATGAGGCACTACCAGGGATACCTTGGCACGCCGACGCAGGAAGTCGTCAAGCTTGGTGACCATTTCACTGCGGTGCGTCTGGCGCAGTTCGCAGCGGATATACTCGGTGCCCTCGATCAGCAGTTCAGCTTCACGCGGGTCCTGGCGAATCTGCTCAAGCATGTCCAGCGACTGGGCCGCATAACGTCGCCACAAGCGCTTGCTGAGCGGCTCAGACGAGGTTTCAGGGGTCATCTCGTCAAGCCCCATGCGCTCGGCCTGCTGCATGAACTCGCGCTTGACGTCCTCGGAAGGTTCGCCGTACCACTTATAGTCCGGGAAAGGGATATCAACGCCCAGCTTGCTTACTTCATCGCTGATTTCATCACCCACATTCAGGCAGTCGGTCAGCTTGCCGCCAAAAATGCTGATGTGAGCGCTGTCGGCATTGGTGTCCACCACGTGCTTACGCGATAACTGCTGGAAATCCCGGTCTTTGCCTTTGCTGGATTTGATGGCCAGCGGGCGAACGCCGCAGCGGGTAGAAATGATATCCGCGGTGGTAATGGGTTTTTCCAGCGTTAGCCGCGTATTGATATTTTCCAGCACGAAATCGATATCTTCCTGAGTGACATCGACCTCCGGTTGTTCCATATGGGTATCCGTGGTGCCGATGCAGGTACGGTTTCCCATGGGAATGACGAAGAACAGACGGCCATCATTGGCAAAAAACGCCAGTACCCGCTTGGAGTCCGTCAGCTGGGGGACGATCAGGTGGATACCCTTGGAATACAGGTGCTGATGCTGGGTCTGCTGGCCGGTGAGCTTGTTGTGATGATCCACCCAGGGGCCTGCCGCATTGACCAGTACCTTGGCGCGGATCGGGAAGGTGGAGCCGTCAATCACGTTACGCGCCTGGACTACCCAGCGGCCATCTTCATAGGACGCCCCGTTGGATTCCACATAGTTGGCAATGCTGGCGCCATAGTCGATGGCGTGACGGATAAAATTGAAAACAAAGCGCGCATCGTTGTCGTGCAGGATGGCATCAGAATACTCAAAACCACCCACTGCATTGGACGTGTTCACGATCGGCTCGGCATTCTTGATGCCTTTGGGGGTAAACAGCTTGGGAATCTTGGTAAACGCATTACCCATCAGCCAGTAAAGCCAGGTGCCCGCGTAAAGATAGCTGGGATGATGGCGAAACCCTTTGCTGATGGTGGTCAGAAATCGGATCTCTTCCACGGTGGAAGGATAGTTCTTGATCAGGTGGTTACGGCTTTTGCATAATTTACGCACCAGGCCGAAATCCTTACTCTCCATATACTTGATGCCACCCCAAACCAGGTTGGAGGAGTGCATGCTGGTACTGCCGGCAAAATCGCCACGGTCGATCAGTCCGACTCTGGCCCCTTTGCCCGCCAGCGCTGCCGCCGCTGAGGCACCGTTGATTCCGCCGCCGATAATCAGGACGTCGAAATCATCGTTAGCCAGCTTATCAAGATTGCTATTGCGAAGTTTCATAAGTGACCTATTACAGATAAGAAGCCTCGTTTGTTCTGCCCAACGAGGGCAAGGTGTTTTGCGAGCAGATCAGAGCTGAAAAGGCGACTTTCGGGCATCAAGTAGCCACCTTGAACAGCAGTGCAATTCAAGTCAGTTCATATTCCCTTCAATGTAGGCAAGCAAACTGGCGAACCCCGCAGGGTTCGCCATCCAGGAATCAGCGCGTACCGGCTGACATCCAGGCTTCCATCATGTCGTCATAGGGAACGGTCTCGCCCTGTGGCATTTCATTATCAAGCTTCGCCTTGGGCGAGCCTTCCATATTCAGCCAGTATTCAGGGTCGCGCTCGTCATTGAGGTTTGGTGCATAGGTATCAAAGACGTTGGCACGCGCCAGGCGAGACATGGTTTTATCCATATCCGCCGCCAGGTTATCCAGACCTTCCTGGGCACTCACTTCACCGCTCATGACCGGTGCCAGGTTCTGCCACCACAGTGGTGCAAGACGCGGATAGTCAGGCACGTTGGTACCTGTTGGCGTCCAGTTGGACTCGTTGGGGCTGCGGTAGAATTCGACCAGGCCACCCAGTTTAGGCGCCATTTCAGTCATCTGCTCAGAGAAGATGTCAGATTCACGAATAGGCGTCAGGCCAGTCATCAGTTTCTCGAGAGACGTGCTCTTGGCGACTGTGAACTGGGCAAACAGCCAGGCAGCGGTTCGGTTCTCTTCAGGCGTGGAGTCAAAGAAGGTCCAGCCACCCACGTCCTGATAGCCGACTTTCATGCCTTCCTCCCAGTACGGGCCAGTGGGAGACGGTGCCATGCGCCACAGCGGGTTACCCTCGTCATCAGTGACTGGCAGGGAAGGCTCGGTCATATCCGCAGTGAAGGCGGTGTACCAGAAGATCTGCTGGGCAATATGGCCCTGCGAGGGTACCGGACCCGCCTCACCAAAGGTCATGCCCTGCGCTTCCGGCGGTGCATAATCGCCCAGCCAGTCAACTGCTTTCTGCATGGCAAACACAGAGGCCGGGGAGTTGGTGGCACCGCCACGGCTAACGCTGGAGCCCACTGGCTGGCTGTCTTCATTGACGCGGATACCCCAGTCATCCACCGGGTTGCCTGAGGGTACACCCGGGCTACCCATACCGGCCATGGAGAGCCAGGAGTCATGGAAGCGCCAGCCTAGTGACGGGTCACGGCGGCCATAATCCATGTGGCCATACACCTTGGTATCATCGATTTCGTCAACGTGAACGCTGAAGAATTCGGCGATATCCTCATAGGCTGTCCAGTTGGTGGGGACACCCAGGTCATAACCGTAGATTTCACGGAACTGCTCCTGGAAGTCCTCACGCTGGAACCAGTCATAGCGGAACCAGTACAGGTTGGCGAACTGCTGGGTTGGCAGTTGATAGAGGCTGCCATCCGGGCCGGTGCCGTACTGCAGGCCGATAAAGTCATCCAGGTCGAGCGATGGCAGGGTGTAGTCTGCCCACTCGTTTTCCATGGCATCGCTGAGGTTGATGGTGGTGCCATAGCGGATGTGCGTGCCGATGGCATCGGTATCGTTAACAAAACCATCATAGATGCTGTTACCCGACTGCATCTGGTTCTGCATGGTATCAACCACATCGCCTTCGCCGATGATGTTGTGGGTCAGGTCGATACCGGTCAGCTCGCTAAATGCCTCAGCCAGCACTTCACTTTCATAGACGTGAGTGGTCAGACCTTCAGCGACGGTCTGAATCTCCATGTCGCGGAATGGTTCGGCCGCTTCAGCAAACCAGACAAGCTCCTCGATCTGCTCTTCACGGGTGAGGGTCGAGTTCTGGAAGTGCTCGTCGACCAGACGCTCGGCGATAGCACGGGCATCGTGGTCGTCAGCGGAAAGGGAACCGGAAGCCAGCATCAGACTTGCCGCCAGTGTGGTGAGTTTGAACGGGCTGATGTTGACGTGCTTGTTGAAATTATTGTGTTGCATGATGACCTCGTTTTACGTTGAGGAGTTATCAACCAGGCCTTGATCAAGACCGGCGTTGGTACTGCTTTCAATAACAACTTCCTATAGCTACCTGGCATCCTTGCCGTTTGGGTCTTTCCTGAACTTTAAGGCTGTTTATCCCGGATGCGCAGTGCCAGTTGGCCCAAGGGCCTAGCCCCAGCGCATCAGTATCAGCAGCCATAAAACCGAAAGGGCGGATGCCACCAGCAGCGGGAAGGTGGTAAATCCGATGATACCCAGGTGAATAAACGCCGCCGACAGCAAGCTGACAAACAGGCGGTCACCTCGGGTGGTTGAAATGGGCAGAAAGCCTTTTCTTTCGACCGTTGGCGAGCGCAGCTCCCAGATCGTCATGCCCGCCAGCATGGCCGCAATCGAAGAAAAGAAAATAGCCGTGGGTAGAGTCCATACCATCCAGGTCATGAGACTTTCTCCTCTTAGGTGCGGCCCAGGGCAAAGCCCTTGGCGATATGGTTGCGGACGAAGTACACCACCAGGATACCGGGCAGTATGGTCAGCATGCCGGCAGCGGCCAGCGTGCCCCAGTCAATCCCTGATGCTGTTGACGTACGCGTCATGATCATCCCGATAGGCTGGGCGTCAGTTGATGTCAGGGTTCGGGCCAGCAGCAGTTCCACCCAGGAGAACATGAACAGGAAGAACAGGACGACGCCAATACCCGAACTGATCATGGGGATAAAGATCTTGACGAAGAACTTGGGAAAGCTGTAGCCGTCGATATAGGCGGTTTCATCAATTTCCTTGGGTACGCTGCTCATGAAGCCTTCCAGAATCCAGATCGCCAGCGGAATATTGAACAGGCAGTGGGCCAGGGCCACGGCGATATGGGTGTCAAACAGTCCAACCGAGTAATAAAGCTGGAAGTAGGGCAGCAGGAAGACCGCTGGCGGCGCCATCAGGTTGGTCAGCAGCCAGAAGAACAGGTGCTTGTCACCGATGAACTTGTAGCGGCTGAACGCATAGGCCGCGGGTAACGCCACCAGCATGGTGATGATCATGTTCATCACCACGTAGAGAATGGAGTTGACGTACCCCATGTACCAGCTTGAATCGGTAAAGATGCCGATGTAGTTGTCAAAGGTCAGGTTCTGCGGCCATAGCGTCATGGAACCCAGAATCTCGCTGTTGGTCTGCAGCGACATATTGAGCAGCCAGTAGATTGGCAGCATCAGCAGCACAATGTAGGTGCCCAGGAGAACCCGCTTCCTCAGCCGCGAGCGAGCGCTACGTTTGCGCCGCTCAGCGGCCGGTACCTTGCTGAAAATGGTGTTGTATTTCTCACCCTGCTGGGTGTTTTCAATCTGGTAAGCCATCTTACGCGCCTCCCTGTGAATTCTTGTCTTTCTGCATATGCATGATGGTGGTGTAGAACACCCAGCTCACCAGCAGGATGACCAGGAAGTAGATGATCGAGAAGGCAGCCGAAGGCCCAAGATCCTGTTGGCCGATGGCCATGGTGGTCAGCGACTGGCTCAGGAAGGTCGTTGAGCTGCCCGGGCCACCGCCGGTCAGCACGAAGGGCTCGGCGTAGATCATGAAGGAGTGCATAAAGCGCAGCAGAACCGCGATGACCAGGACATTGGTCAGCTTGGGCAACTGGATATAGCGGAACACCGCCCACTTGGAGGCGCGGTCAATGCGCGCCGCCTGGTAGTACGCCTCGGGAATGGAGCGCAAGCCGCTGTAGCACAGCATCGCGACCAGGGGCGTCCAGTGCCACACATCCATCAGGATGATGGTGAACCAGGCATCACTGGCATTGCGGGTCAGGTTATAGTCAAGGCCGATCTCGCTCAGGCTCCAGCCCATCAGGCCAATATCGTTACGCGTGAAGATCTGCCAGATACTGCCCACCACGTTCCATGGAATCAGCAGGGGCAGGGTAATCAGGATCAGGACGGCAGAGGCCTGCCAGCCCTTCTTCGGCATCAATAGCGCAATACCGATGCCCAGCGGCACCTGAATGGCCAGAATGATCAGTGAAAACGCGACCTGACGACCAAAGGCTGCATGCAGCGCCGGGTCGTTGAGCATGGTGCTGAACCACTCGGTACCGGTAAAGAAGCGGGCGTGAGGGCCCAGCACATCCTGCACGGAATAGTTCACCACCGTCATCAAGGGAATAATCGCGGAAAATGCCACCAGCACCAGCATTGGCAGTACCAGTAGCCAGGCGCGGTTGTTTTGGACTTTATTATTCATGAGGAAACCTCCACCCGGTATTCGTCAACAAACAGCCCCAACTGGTCGGGGTCAAAGGTGAGATAGATATCTTCCCCGAACGCTGGATGGCCTTCGGACAGGCGCGCCTTGTACGTCTGGCCGCCCAGCTCGAAGGTGACGATGGAGTAGGTGCCCAGATCCTGTACCTGACGCATGCGCGCAGGCAGGGCACCATCACGTTTGGCCGCATGCACGGAGACAAACTCGGGGCGAATACCGATTTTCACATTCGAACTTTCAGTATTGGCAACGGCATCAACAAACTTCTGCGGTAGCGGCAGCGCCATATCCGCAAAGATGACTTCGCCAGCGCGATAGGTGACATCCATGAAGTTCATGCCGGGGCTGCCGATAAAATAGCCAACAAAGGTGTGGGCAGGGACTTCAAACAGCTCCTGTGGCGTACCGAACTGGACCACCTGGCCTTCATACATCACCGCAATCTTGTCGGCAAAGGTGGAGGCTTCGAGCTGATCGTGGGTGACGTAGATCATGGTGATATTGAAGCGCTGGTGGATCTCCTTCAGCTTGCGGCGCAGCTTCCACTTGAGCTGAGGGTCAATCACCGTCAGCGGCTCATCGAACAGAATCGCCGAGACATCGTCACGCACCAGGCCACGCCCCATGGAGACCTTCTGTTTCTCATCCGCCGTCAGCCCTTTGGCCTTGCGCTTGAGCAGTGGGGTCAATTCCAGGATATCCGCAACTTCCTCGACCTTGGGGGTAATGCGGTGGTCAGGAATATTGATGTTGCGCAGCGGAAACGCCAGGTTGTCGAACACCGTCATGGTGTCGTAGATCACCGGGAACTGGAAAACCTGCGCAATGTTGCGCTCTTCCGGTGGCAGTTCGTTAACCCGCTGGCCGTCAAACAGTACGTCTCCTTCGGAAGGTTCCAGCAGGCCGGAAATAATGTTCAGCAGGGTAGACTTGCCACACCCGGACGGCCCCAGCAGCGCATAGGCGCCGCCCTGGTGCCAGACGTGTTCCATCTTGCGGATGGCATAATCTTCAGGCGACTGAGGATTGGCGCTATAGGTGTGCGCAAGGGTCTTGAGAACGATCTCAGACATGCTGGTTGCCTCCCCGTGTTTCCGGCGTATGAACGATATTGCCCTGCTGATCAAACACAAACAGCTTATGGGTGGGGAAGTAGACCTTGATGCGCTGATTCACTTCAGGCGTTTGAATACCCAGCAGATGAAGTACCAGGGGGAACAGTTTATGGCGGACGTGAAGAAAGGTCTCCGAACCGCTGATCTCGGCCACATCAACGGCCACCTCCAGTTCTAGGTCATCCGCTGCGTTAGGCTTCAGGCTGACGTGGGAAGCGCGCACGCCAAACCGGTATTCACCGGCCGGCAGGTTGCGCAGGGCGTCATCGCAGGGAAAGTGGATATCCTGATCAAAAGTGATCTCATCGGCGGTGAGGTGGCCCGGCACGATATTGATCGGCGGCTCCGAAAACATTTCAGCACTGAGAATGCCGTTGGGTTCACGATAAATCTGCTCGGTAGGGCCGTACTGCAGCAGTTTGCCTTCATGCAGAACAGCGGTATTCCCGCCCAGGGCCAGCGCTTCATTAGGCTCGGTGGTCGCGTAGACCGCAATGCAGTTACGCGCCTTGAACAGCTCGCGCAGCTCATCGCGCAGGTCTTCACGCAGCTTATAGTCCAAATTGACCAAAGGCTCGTCAAACAGGATCAGATCAGCATCCTTGACCAGGGCACGCCCCATGGCGGTGCGCTGCTGCTGGCCGCCGGAAAGCTCCAGTGGCACGCGATCCAGCAGGTGGTCGATGCCCAGCATGGCCGCTGTTTCGCGCACCCGCTTGTCGATTTCCTGCTTGGAGGCCTTGGCCAGCTTGAGCGGCGAAGCAATATTGTCGTAGACGCTGAGGCTCGGGTAATTGATGAACTGCTGATAGACCATGGAAACGTTGCGATGACGCACCGACACCCCGGTCACATCCTTGCCATCCATCTTGATCCGCCCACGAGTAGGGGGTTCAAGCCCCGCCATCAGGCGCATCAGAGTTGTTTTACCCGCCAGTGTTCGCCCTAGCAGAACATTGAATGAGCCGGGTTCGAGCTCAAGATCAATACCGCTTATATGGGTTTCAGCACCGACGATATGATCGATGTGTTGCAGGTGTAATGACATGCAAATCTCGCTGACGTCGTTGTTGTTCGTTATCCGGTTGTAGGGTATTTCCGGCTATTAGATTTTATGATTGTTAACCAGAATGGCGTTTTATGTTTCGGTTGGGCTTATTTCGAAGCTCAAAATGATTGTTGTGATCGATTTTTTTCATAAACGAAAGCCTAGTTGATCGTAATTGAACCTGCAACACGTTTTTACGCCAGGCTGTCACTTTATGAAAATCTGTATCGTGGTGCTTGCTAATGTGTTCAAGACACTGTTTTTGAAGGAAAATATGCATGAATAACGGAAAGAATAAAGGCTGTAATAAAGCGCTTTTAGACTATTGTCTTAAGACAAATGTTCGAAATCTGACGCTTTGCATTAGCGTTAGTTGATTAAGCTGGTGGCGCATAAAAAAAGCCCCGGATTTCTCCGGGGCCAGGCATCAATCTTGCAATTTAGGCGCTAGCGCTATGGTGCGCTGGTTTCTGCCTGTGGCGTGGCAGCTGGGCTGTTGACCGTTTTAGCATTGTGATCAATCAGGGTGGATTTGTCGTTGGCAAAGGCATCATAGGCAAAGTCATCGACCGTCAGCATTTCCAGCACCTCCGCTTCAAAAGTACGCATGAACCGGGCATCCTCTTCACTGACCAGGCCCTTTTCCAGCCCGGCTTCAATGCGCTGCTCAGGATGGAGTGCGGTTGGCGGCAGCTCCCCTTTGGCATAGGCCTTGTTGACAGTCCGATACAGGGCTTCAGCGCGCTCATAGTCTTCCAGCAAGGCGTTGTAGCGCGCCAGCGGGTTGCGCACCTCGCCATCCTGATCCCAGGTGTTCTCGATCAGCTTGCTGCGCAGAGCGCTATGGGTGGAGACCCGTTGAGCAATCGCACGCGCCAGATCGTCGTGGGGCTTGTGCCAGCGACGGCCAGTGGGCATGACCATGACCTTGAGCGCCTTGCCCAGCGCACGATTGGGCAGGTTGTCGAAAATCTCCACGAAAGCCTGCTCGGCACGCTGCAACAGAAAACGGCAGCTGTAATGCAACAGTGCCTCTTCTCCGTCTACCTTGTCGCTGCTTTGCCACTGCTTGAGCACCATGGACGCCAGGTAGAGGTTGGACAACACATCTCCCAGGCGCGCCGAGATCATCTCGCGTTTCTTCAGGGCCGACCCCAGGCTGGCCATGGCAGCATCGGCACACAGGCTGAAACCAGCCGACAGCCGGGTAATATCCGCGGCATAGGCCTTGGCCGGGCCCTCAAAAGGAACGGCCGGTTTGCCCAGCCCCAGCCCTTGGGTGAAGGCGCGGGCTGCATTACCAAAGATCATGCCGGCATGGCCGAAGAAGGCGCTGTCAAAGGCCTTGACGTCATCATTGTCTTTGGCTGCCAGCTCCTCAAGCACATAAGGGTGGCAGCGAATCGCCCCCTGACCAAAGATCATCAGGTTACGGGTCATGATATTGGCGCCTTCCACGGTAATCGCCACCGGGTTGGCACTGTAGCCGATGCCGATATAGTTACGTGGCCCCAGGGTGACAGCCTTGCCACCATGCACATCCATGGCATCACTGAGCAGCACGCGTTGAAACTCGGTCAGCTGGCTTTTCAGTATCGCCGAGGGGACCGCCGGCTTTTCGCCATGATCGATCAGGTTAGCGGTCTGATACACGGTGGCCGCCGAGATGTAGGCCAGCGAGGCAATCCGTGCCAGAGGTTCCTGCACGCCTTCCATTTCCGCCACCGGCACGTTGAACTGACGACGAATGCGGGTAAAGCCACCGCTCCAGCCCAGCGCATAGCGGCCAATGCCGGTCGCGCCAGAGGGCAGGGTCACGCAGCGCCCGATGGAAAGACACTCCACCAGCATGCGCCAGCCTTCACCGATCATTTCCTTTCCCCCGATAATGGTATCCAGGGGAATAAAGACATCCTTGCCCTTGATCGGGCCGTTCATGAAGGGGCTACCGATGGGGTGGTGACGGCGGCCAATTTCCATGCCTTGCGTGTCACGCGGAATCAGCGCCAGGGTAATACCACGATCTTCTTCCTCACTGATCAGCTTGTCCGGGTCAAACAGGCGAAATGCCAGGCCCACCACGGTGGCAATCGGCGCCAGAGTGATCCAGCGCTTTTCAAAATTCAGGCGCACGCCCAACACTTCCTGGCCATTCACCGTTTGTTTGCAGACGATGCCGGTATCCGGCAGGGCCGTGGCATCCGACCCTGCCCGCGGGCCGGTCAGGCCAAAGCAGGGGATCTCGCGTCCATCGGCCAGGCGTGGCAGGTAATGGTTTTTCTGCGCTTCAGTGCCGTATTTGACCAGCAGTTCCCCCGGGCCGAGGGAGTTGGGCACCCCGACGGTCACCATCAGGGTTTCATTGAAGGAAAGCTTTTGCAGCACCATGGACTGCGCCTTGGCCGAGAAGCCCAGGCCACCGTATTCCTTGGGAATGATCATCCCGAAGAAACCTTCCTTCTTCAGATAATCCCAGACCGGCTGAGGAAGGTCTGCGCGTTCACGGGCAATGTCCCAGGCGTTGCACATGCCTGACACCTGAGTGCACTGGTTGTCGAGAAACGCCTGTTCATCATCGCGCAGGCCGTCATCCTGAAAGGCCAGCAGGCTTTCCCACTGGGGCTTACCGGAAAACAGCTCGCCATCCCAGGAAACGCTGCCGGCTTCCAGCGCGGTGCGTTCGGTATCCGAGACCTTGGGGGCGACCTTTTTGAAAATCGCAAAGAGTCGTGGTGTCAGCCATAGACGGCGCAGAGCGGGTAAGCCGGCAATGGCCGTGGCGCCGGCGCCGATCAGCAGGACGGTGCCGATGACGGCCGCCCCCAGCACCAGGCCGACAGCACCGAGCACCACCAGCACCGCGATGGCGGCCTTGGCGCCTGCTTCGCGGCGCATGACCACCAAAAGGCCGATCACCGCCAATAGGGTGAGTAGTAAAGTGAACATAGCGCACTCCTGTTATTTGAGTTGGTTCGCGTCAGGGTCATTGTGAAATGAGTAATTTAAACGCGTGTTTGAATATTGGCAGAGGCCAGGCGTTGAGTGCAAGTCCTTTGATGTTTTGCCGGCAATAAAAACATCAGCACGGTCGCCGTTGCCTCCAATGAATGCCAGCGAATACGCCTGCGCGATGAGCCAATTGGATCACTGCGGCTTATGGCGGCCTCACGTCGTCAACACCTCCATAGCCTGCATGGGGCTGGGTCCCGCCTGGTCCAGAGGGTAAATATTCTTACTGTGCAAGGCTTGCCTTTCACTTATCAAGCATGCATAATCTGCACCCGCTGTGAGGGAAAAGGCTACGTAGCTCAGCTGGTTAGAGCACATCACTCATAATGATGGGGTCCCCTGTTCAAATCAGGGCGTAGCCACCACAGCGTAGGCGCACTCCTCTACACAGCGCCGTCATGGTGGCCCCTTAGGTCCTCCCGCAACGCTAAACTGCAAACCCCGCCAGGCCCGGAAGGGAGCAACGGTAGTGGTGGCTGCGTGTGCCGGGATGTGGCTTTTGGGGCCGCCTCCATTTCTACTCCTCGAATTATCCCCCTTTATACGCTATCTATATGCCATCTGCTTTTTGAGCGGTCGGCAGCCCCTATCCCGTCAAGCAAATTGCCTTTTAGTGCTGCGATCAGGACAATAACGACTCTATTAGCCCAAGTGCTGCGGCCAAGCGGGCGTACACGCCAGATCCGGAGGTAAGCATGTTCATAAAACGGCAGGAATGGGCGTCATTGC
>NZ_VMQS01000071.1 GCF_007625055.1 Halomonas sp. | reverse complement strand
CCGCCAGCCGTTACCTGGGCGCGATCCAGAAACGACATCCCGGCCGGGTTGCCAAATACGATGGTGGCATCATTGATGTTGGAGCTGCGTCCGGCATGGCTATAGCCCTGGCCGCTGACACTCTGTTCATTGATCTGATACCCGCCGGCGTGGGCCTGAGATGCCATTGTTATGGCGGCAACTGCCGTGGCCAGTGTCAATTTATTGAATTTGTTATGCATACGTACCCCAAGTTGTGATTATCCTGCGGCGCTTCCCGTCGCCGTTATTGATTGTACATGTGTGTTTTCTCGCACTCAGCGCTCAGGATCAAGAGCAAACGGGCGTTTTATCCTATTTTTACCTTATACATTGGTAGAACGGTCGTTTTAAGTAACCGTTTAAAAAGCAATTAATGCCAGGCATGCCTTGACCTATGGGTAACACAAAGGTTCTAAACTGTTTATCAGGATACGTTGAGAACCCCTGAACCTGTGTTCAGTAAGGAGGCCTACTTGAAAGTCAGTGATATAGCGCGTCAAGCGGAGGTCACCAGTGAAACTGTACGCCATTACGTGCGCGAAGGGTTATTGACCCCTGAACGCCACCCTGACAACGGCTATCAATTATTTACCCAGGGCGACCTGGAGCGCCTGCGTTTTGTGCAGCGCGCCCGCAAGCTCGGCTTCAGCATCGCCGAGGTTCGCGACATCCTCGCACACGCGGATCATGGTGACTCCCCCTGCCCACTGGTGCGCGACCTTCTGGCTCATCGCCTGCCTCAGGTGCGCGCCCAGATTGATGAGCTTCAGGCGCTTGCCGCGCGCATGGAAGCCGCACTGGAAAGCTGGCAGCACATGCCCGATGCGGCACCGGATGGCCACTCGCTCTGCCGCCTGATTGAAAGCTTTCCCAACGAACAGGAGACCCAATGAGTCACGACAACACACCTCACCAACAGCTGACCCGAACAGTGCCCGGGATGAACTGCCAGGGCTGTGTCAAGCGTATGCGAGAGGCCATTCAGACGTTGGACAACAACGCTGAAGTGATCGGCACTCCCGCCGAAAAACACCTGGATGTGACGACCACACTGGATGACGCGCAACTTGATCAGGCCCTGAAAGATGCTGGCTACCCGCCGGGTGACGTGGCCACGGCCGATGATGAGCCAGACAGCGCTGTCGATACTCAACCCAGCGCTCAGACGACCGGCAGCCAGGCAGCGGACCACAAGGCGTCAGGAAACCAGCAGACCCGCCTGGCGATCAGCGGCATGTCCTGCGCCAGCTGCGTCAAAAGCGTACAGAAAGCACTGGAAAAGACCCCGGGCGTTGAAACGGCCAGCGTTAACTTCGGCACCCATACCGCTCAGGTATTTGGTCAGGCAGACTCGCAGGCGCTAATGGACGCTGTGGATTCCGCCGGTTATAGCGCCGAGCCGATCGTCGATATGCGCGAGGCAGAAAACACCCGCGCCGAGCAGGAAGCCAGGCAGTATAAACAACGCCTCAAGGGTAGCGCTTATGCCTTGGCGCTGGCCCTGCCCCTGATGCTCAGCATGTTTGTCTACCATCCTCATCCGGTGGGTGGCGGACGCCTGTTCTGGCTGGTGATCGGGCTTCTGACGCTGGCCGTCATGGCCTTCCCGGGTCGCCACTTCTTTGTCAACGCCTGGAAGAACTTCAAACATCACCAGGCCAACATGGACACCCTGGTGGCCATGGGTACCGGTACCGCCTGGCTGTATTCCATGACGGTGGTGGCCTTTGCGCCCTGGCTTCCGGAGGTCGCCCACGGCATCTACTTCGAAGCGTCAGCCATGGTGATCGGCCTGATCCTGTTGGGTAATGCCATGGAGCTGAAGGCCCGTGGCCGCACCAGCGATGCATTGAAACGCCTGCTTGATCTGCAAAGCCGCACCGCTCGGGTGATCCGCGACGGTGAAGAGCAGGAAGTCGAGATTGATGCCGTGCGCAGCGGTGACCATATCCGTGTCCGCCCTGGCGAACGCCTGCCGGTGGATGGTGAGGTGCTTGAAGGCACCAGCCATATTGATGAATCCATGCTGACCGGCGAGCCGGTGCCCGTGAAAAAAGCGACGGGTGATGAGGTCAGTGCAGGTACGGTCAACGGCAAGGGCGGCCTGGTCTATCAGGCCACCCGGGTGGGCGCTGACACCCGCCTGGGGCAGATAACCGAGCAGGTCGCCAACGCCCAGAATTCACGCCCGCCGATTGGCGAACTGGCCGATAGGGTATCGAGTATCTTCGTGCCTTCGGTGATGATTATTGCCGTCCTGACGGCTCTGGTATGGTTCAATCTTGGCGCCGAGCCACGCGTGATTCATATGCTGGTGACCGCCACCACCGTCCTGATCATTGCCTGCCCCTGTGCGCTGGGCCTGGCCACGCCTATCTCGACGATGATAGGGGTTGGCAAGGCAGCTGAGCACGGCGTGCTGGTGCGCAACGGTGACGCCCTGCAAACCGCCAGTAAGCTGACCACCCTGGTGGTCGACAAGACCGGCACCTTGACCGAGGGCAAGCCCAGCGTCACCGAGGCGCATACGCTTCAGGGTGATGAAGCAACCGCTCTGAGCTATGTGATGGCACTCGAACGTGGCTCCGAGCACCCACTGGCGGCGGCGCTGACTGCCCATGGCGAAGATGCCAACATCCAGGCCGCCGAGATCACTGACTTTGATAGCGTGACCGGTGGCGGCGTCAAGGCGGAAACGTCCGATGGCAAGGCTCTGCTGCTGGGCAATGCGCGCCTGCTGGAGAATGCGGGTATCGATCTGACCGATGGACAGGACACCGCCCGGGAACTGGAAGACAAGGCACGCACCCTGGTGTATCTGGCGGTTGACGGCCAGCTGACAGCGCTGTTCGGCATCAGCGACCCGCTGCGTCAAGACACCAGGGCAGCGATTGAACGACTGCAGGGCGATGGCCTCAAGGTCGTCATGCTGACCGGTGACAATCAGCACACCGCTGCGGCGATCGCCCGCGAGGTAGGCATTGACGACTACCGCGCCGGCCTCTTGCCCGAGGACAAGCACGCAGAGATCGAGCGCCTGCAGAAAGAAGGCGAGGTCGTGGGCATGGTCGGTGATGGCATTAACGATGCCCCTGCCCTGGCGCGCGCCAATGTCGGTTTTGCCATTGGCCAGGGCACTGATGTGGCGATCGAAAGTGCCGGCATGACCCTGATGCGCGGCTCACTGCATGGGGTGGCGGATGCCATCGAGATCAGCCAGGCCACCCTGCGCAATATCAAGCAGAACCTGGTGGGCGCCTTTGGCTACAACGTCCTGTGTATCCCGATTGCCGCCGGGGTGTTCTACCCGCTGACCGGCATGCTGCTTTCGCCGATGATTGCCGGGGCGGCCATGTCGCTGTCCTCGATTACCGTGGTCAGCAACGCCAACCGCCTGCGGCTATGGAAAACCCAGCGCCAGAACGCTGCCCATCATTCAGACACCCTCACCACACAGGAGCAACACGCATGAGTGTCCTGGTTAACCTTACCGGTCTCATCCTGATCGGCGCCATTGTCTGGTGGTTCTGGTTGAGCAACGCCGACTAGGCCTGTCCGCTCAACTGACACCGATATAGCGCCCGGGTTTGTGGTTCAGAGCAATGATCAGGTTCAGGGTGACGGCGCCGACAACCGAGTAGCCCACCCTGTCTAGCGGCAGCTGGGTCAAGGCCACCAGCAGGATGAGGCCATCAATCCCCAGCTGCACGTAACCAGCCCGCCAACCGTGGCGCTGCTGTAGATAAAGCGCCAGAATATTGATGCCGCCGAGACTGGTACGATGGCGAAACAGCATCAGCATGCCCACGCCGATCAGGGCACCGCCCATGACAGCAGCGTAAAGCGATGGCACTGATTCAAAGGTCACCCAACGCTGGGTCAACTCCGAAAACACCGAAACCAGACCGATAGCCACAAAGGTGCGCAGGGTGAAACTCCAGCCCATGCGTTTGATGGCCAGATAATAGAACGGCAGATTAATGGCAAAAAACCACACCCCGAAGCCCCAGCCGGTCAGATAGTTCAGCAGCAGTGCCATGCCGGCCGTGCTGCCCGTCAGCAGTACCGCCTGGGTATAGAGCGTCACGCCAAGAGCCACAAACAGCGTACCCAACAGCATGGCCATGACATCTTCATAGGGTTGATGCGGATCTTGAGGTAAATTGTCGTCACGCATGATGCGTCCTCTGCAATGAACAAGCGGCGGGATCTCTCCGCCGCTTGCTGGAAAAACTCACTGACCTGTCGGGGTAACGATGGCCAGTCATGATGGTCAGGCCAGGCGGGCGTGCTCCACCATCAGCTGGAGCGATTCACGGCCGCGCCAGCGATTACGGTTGAGTTTATAGGCACAGTGCAGCGTATCGCCCACGTCAAAAGAGGGTAACTCGCCTGGCGTCAGGGCACGAAACCAGATCGCCTTGCAGGTCACTGGCCCATGGGAAAGCTCCATCATCAGGTGTGATCCATCCGCCCCCACGGGGCGCAGGGCTTCAACAATAAAGCGGCCTTCAAACAACGGCGGGTCGAACTCGCGACCATACGGACCCAAAACGTCAATATCGTCCAGGGTCGCAAGCGTCAATTGCTGACTGGAAAGTTCTCCATCGGTCCAAAGCCTTGGGTAAAGTGGCGTATCCCCGAGCTGTTCGTTGACTGCCTGCAGAAAAGCCGCCTTGAAGGCTGCCAGCTGCTCTCTGGGCACACCGACTCCCGCCGCCCCGCTATGCCCTCCAAAGCGGGGCAAGGCTTCTGGAGCCAGCTCATGGGTACGCTGCAGGGCATCGCGCAGGTGCAGCCCATCGATCGAGCGGCCAGAACCGGTGAGCATGCCGGGCTGGGCGGCCCGCGTCAGCACCAGCGCCGGCCGCCCATAGGCCTGCACCAACCGTGAGGCCACTATGCCCTGCACACCGGGATGGCCGTCTTCCAGCAGCACCACCAGTGCCGTGGCGTCTGCCGCCAGTTCCACCGCGGCCAGGGCGCGTGCCTCCTGGGCCATATCCGCTTCAATGGCCTTGCGCGACTGGTTATCATCATCCAGCACATCCAGCTGGCGATTGGCGATCGCATCACTTTCCGCCAGCATGAAATGTAGCGCCGCGTAAGGGTCATCCAGACGCGAGCGGGCGTTGATGCGCGGGCCCATCTGAAACGCCAGGGTCTCAGCGTTGAACGGCATGCTATCCTGACCCAGACGCTGCGCCATAGCCCGCCAGCAGGCCGCATCCATACGGTTGATCAGGGTCAACCCCTGGCTGACCACAGCACGGTTGGCCGGGCTGCCCCCCAGGGAAACGCAGTCAGCCACCGTTCCCAGGGCCACATAGGAAAGCCACGGCGACAGCTTTGGCGTGGCCTCTGGCAAGGCCCCCCATTCGATCAACACATGGCGCGCCAGCGACATTACGAGCCACGCCACCATACAACCGGCAATGGTTTTGTCCGGGTAGGTACAATCGCTGCGGGTCGGGTTGACGCAGGCATAGGCAGAGCCAGGCGGCCCTTCAACGGCGAGGGCGTGGTGGTCGCTGACGACCACATCGATACCCGCCTCTTTGAGGCGCGCAATACGCGGCTCATCGGAACTGCCACAATCCGCGGTAATCACCAGGGTTGGGCGTGGCGACAGGCTCAAGGTGCGCTCCACCAGCGGCAGGCTGATACCGTAACCGTCATGGATACGATGGCCGATAAGGCTATGCAGCCTGGCTTCTGGCACACCAAAAAGCTCCACCAGGGTGCGCCGGATCACAACGTGCGAGGTGATCCCGTCTACGTCGTAGTCGGTCAGAATCCCGATCGACTCACCCTCGGTCACCGCCTGGGCAATGCGTTCCGCTGCGCGCCGCCCATCGGCCAGCTTTTCAGGATGGGCCAGATAGCGCAGGCTCGGCGCCACCAGAGGCGTGAGCGCGCCCTGGTAGCCGGGCAGTCGGGACGCCAGCAGCCGCGCCTGAAGTTCATTCAGGCCTTCGAGCTGTGCCCGGGCATAAACTGTCTCGTCCAATGGGCGCGGCTCCAGGCGGGGCTGGGTCACACTGGACGGTAGATCCTGACGTGCATTCATGCTCAATGCTCAACCTGCTGGACAAGGCTCACCGACGGTTATCAACCACAAATTGCTGCACCGCTTCCAGCGTGGCAGGCAATACGCTGTAACGCTCTTCGCGATCCAGCAGGTCATCCATATGGGTCGGCAGCGGCACTCCCTGAAAGCCCGCCTTGACGACGGCTTCGGCAAACTTGGCCGGGTGAGCGGTGGCCAGCGTCACCATGGGCGTTGACTGATCGGCACGGGCACGCTCGGCAGCACGATAGCCGGTCGCCGTGTGCGGGTCGAGAATTTCACCCGTGCGGTGATGGGCTTCGCGAATCACTTCAAGAATAGTGGCATCATCGACGCTGAAACTGGAGAACTTCGCCCGCAACTTGGCCAGCGGTGCATCTGCCAGCGCCGTTGGCTCCGTCTGGAAGCGCTCCAGCAGGGCGGCAACGGCGTCGCCGTCACGCTCGTAGGCGTCAAACAGCAGGCGCTCAAAGTTGGACGACACCACGATATCCATGGATGGCGCCAGGGTCGCGGCCAACTCACGCTTGGAGAAATCATTGGCGGTCAGGGTGCGATGCAGGATGTCGTTGGCATTGGTGGCGATAATGAACTGCTTGACCGGCAGGCCCATCCTGTGGGCCATGTAACCCGCAAAGACGTTACCAAAGTTGGCTGAAGGCACGCTGAAGCTGACCTCGCGATGCGGCGCACCCAACGCCACCCCAGCCGCAACGTAGTAGACGATCTGCGCCATGATGCGCGCCCAGTTGATCGAGTTCACCGCCACCAGGCGAGACCCGTTGAGGAAGTCCTGGTTGGCAAAGCTTTGCTTGACCATGGCCTGGGCATCATCGAAGTTGCCTTCAATGGCCACATTGAAGACGTTATTGGCCACCACCGTGGTCATCTGGCGACGCTGCACCTCGGAAACGCGGTTGTGTGGATGAAGGATGAAAATATCCAGGTTATCGCAGTGGCGACAGCCTTCAATCGCCGCCGAGCCGGTATCCCCGGAGGTAGCCCCCATGATGACGGCGCGCTCGTTACGCTTTTTCAGGAAGTGATCCAGCAGCCGCCCCAACAGCTGCAGGGCGACATCCTTGAAGGCCAGGGTCGGGCCGTGGAACTGTTCAAGCAGAAAGTGATTGGCATCCAGCTGCTTGAGGGGCAGGACGGCATCATGGTTGAAGGTGGCGTAGGCATCGGTCACCAGGCCATGGAAAGTATCGTCGTCGATCTCTCCATTCACAAACGGCTGCATGACCCGAAAGGCTATTTCCGCGTAGGAAAGGCCCGCCATATCGGCGAGCGCTTCAGCGGAAAAATGCGGCAGGCTCTCCGGCACATAGAGGCCACCGTCATTTGCCAGCCCCGTAAGTACCACTTCTTCAAACGACAGGGCGGGGGCTTGCCCGCGAGTACTGACGTAGCGCATGGCCTTACTCTCCTTCGTCCAGGCTTTCGACACGGATGCGGGTTATCGTGCCGGGAATATCCGCCATGGACTCGATTTCACGAATGGCTTCGTTCATCTGCTTTTCCTTGGTGCGATGGGTCATCAGGATGATCGGCACCAGGTCGCCATCCGGCGATTCTTTCTGGATCAGGGCTTCAATCGAGATGCCCTGCTCGGCAAGAATGGTTGCCACTCGCGCCAGCACACCCGGGCGGTCGACGGCCAGCAGGCGCAGATAGTAAGCCGTGGTGATATCTTCCATCGGCATGATCGGCACGGCATTGACGTCCTGACCCACACCGCTGAACGCCAGGTAAGGCACACGATAGTGATGGTCTGTAGCGATATCCCGGGCAACGTCGAGAATATCCGCAACCACCGCTGAAGCTGTTGGCTCTGCACCCGCGCCGGCACCGTAGTAAAGGGTGGGGCCGACCGCATCACCCATGACCTCAATGGCATTCTTGACGCCATGAACGTTGGCCAGCAGACGCTCCTTGGGTATCAGGGCGGGGTGAACGCGCAGCTCGAGGCCGTTTTCGGTGCGCTTGGAAATTCCCAGGTGCTTGATGATGTAGCCCAGATTGTCTGCCTGTTCAACGTCTTCAGCAGTGATTCGCGAAATACCTTCGGTGTAGGCTTTCTCGAACTGCAGCGGCACGCCATAGGCAATCGAGGCCAGGATGGTCAGTTTGTGAGCCGCATCAATGCCTTCCACATCAAAGGTCGGATCGGATTCGGCGTAACCCAGCGCCTGAGCTTCGGCCAGCACGTCCTCAAAGGCCCGTCCCTCATCGCGCATATGGGTGAGAATATAATTGCCCGTGCCATTGATGATACCGGCAACCCACTCGATGCGGTTGGCGCCCAGACCTTCGCGCAGCGACTTGATGACCGGAATACCACCGGCAACGGCAGCTTCAAAAGCAACAATAACGCCCTTTTCATGGGCAGCCTGAAAGATCTCGTTGCCATGCACGGCAATCAGCGCCTTGTTGGCCGTGACCACATGCTTACCGTTTTCAATCGACGTCAGCACCAGCTGGCGGGCTACGTCATAGCCGCCAATGGCTTCTACCACAACATCGACATCAGGATTGCAGGCAACTTCAAAAACATCCGTGGTGGCCTTGATGCCGGTGATATCACAGTCCGGGTGAATACTGCGATGCCCGACCTGTTCAATGACAATGGGGCGCCCTGCACGACGGGCAATATCATCCGCGTTGCGTGTCAGCACATTGAAGGAGCCGCCACCCACCGTACCCAAGCCACAGATGCCTACTCTCACCGGTTTCAAAATAATTCCCCTTTTATATGTCGTTTTGCACCAGACGCTGCCTGTTACAGCGTACCGGATTCATGCAGGCGCAGACTCACGGGCGCAAGACGCCGTTCTCTGACACCTGTAATGTTATGACGTTATCTGTATCCAGCGCGGCAACCTAGCGCTGATTATCCTGAATAGCACGCTTAACTATTCACTATTCACTATTCACTATTCACTATTCACTATTCACTATTCACTATTCACTATTCACGATTCAC